>JACVIW010000303.1 GCA_015711695.1 Candidatus Geohydrothermomicrobium daggyaiense | reverse complement strand
GCGTCACGCCCGATCTCACGGTGCTCGGAAAGATAATAGCCCATGGATACCCCTCTGCGGGCGCGGTAGGTGGAAGACGCGAGATTATGGAAATCTGTGGAAAAGGAATGGGAGAAAGGCCATATCTTGGCGGCACGCTCGCCGCGAATCCTATTACATGCGCCGCGTGCTACCACGCTATACGCCTGATAGAAGAACATGACGCGATAACAAAAGCTACCGATTACGCAAACAGACTCGTGAATGCGCTCAATGATCTTTTCTCCACGCGCGAAGACCTCCCGTTTTTTGTGTATAACTTTGGGCCGATCATCCACTATGAAACGACATCCTTCTTCGCGGTTGACCTGAAAGCGCCTGATTCTTTTGCCCAGATAATGAAGAGAAAGGATATTGCAGAGGACTATCAAATGGTTGCATGGAATAAAGGAATATGCTCGCTTGCGGGAACGAGAATGTACACATGTATGCAGCACGATGACGAGGCGCTGAAGAAGACGCTGGAAGCCTGGGAATATATACTGTCTTTGATTCCCGCCAAATGAGCGTGGATGAATCACAATTATAAAACTTTCTTCTGTCTCATCGGAAAATTGAAAAAAAGCACAGGGAAAGAATAACCCTCGCTGTTCCTTAAGAGCGAAAAGCTTACCACTTTGCCTCTGGTTAGTCCTGGGAAAGCAAACCGCCGCTTAACTTGCTATCTATTCTTATCAGCCTGTCAACAGCGAGCACTCCTATTACAGCAAGATCCTCACTGTGGAGATAATACGGTGCATTTGGCTGGTAGTATATCTTCGCCGCCCCAGGAAACTCATCGATAGCGAACCACATCCCGACCAGGAGAGGAATTCTTGGTAAAGCGTATATCACATAAGAAGCGTCACCTACATCTCCTTCGTTTCCATCAAGAGCCCTCGCTGCGCTTGAAAAGCGCTCAGGACTTTCCCCGAAATACTCGGATAGCCTTGACTCCGTCCTCGATTCTAAAGCTGCACAGAAATGGCGAGCGCCCGGCATGTCCAGATACGGGAGCCAGCCCTCTCCTTTAACAGGCTCACCGGTGTAAACAAGATAGTGAAGCGCAACCACCGCCACCGAACCGGAAACACGACTCCCCTGAGCCATCAAAACAATTCCTTCAGGATAAGTAATGAACACCTCCCGGTCGAAAAACATGAAAACAAACCTTCCTGCACCTGAGTCATAAAGAACCTTTCTCTCAGCGGCGATCACCTCGGGCGAAAGCTCAGCAATAGCTTTTCTTGCTTTCTCCTCGGCGATTCTATACGCATCCCTCTGTTCAAATAAAATTGACACACCTCATCCTTTCGGTGAACACGAAGAAACATGCAAATTAAATATTACTACCATTTCCGATATTTCATGGTTATATGAACCACACAAGCAACCTTATAAACCTTATATAATGAGTGAATCATGCACTGGACAACACACATAATAACTGGAGCGAATCTTGGCGGGGCGCTTGATAACCCTGCTTTGGCTGGTTTACTCGGATATGCGAGCCATGCTCTTCTTGACGCTATACCCCATCACGATCCTGATCGGGAAATTGGATACGTTATCGACAGCATGCTCGGTGGTCTGATCCTTCTTTATCTCAGAAAAAAAGACAAATACAAGCAATCACCCAATTTATCGTCAGTGTTATCAGGCGCATTTTTCTCATCTATGCCGGATCTTGAACTCGTCGTGAAGATTTTCGGCGACGTTAAGGCTGAGCGCTTCTTCTTTCCTACACACAATGGAGAAGTCCAGCACAGGCGCATAAGTTTCTGGATTTCGCTTTTCCTGGAAACTTCTATCGTGGCACTTTCTTTTTTTGCCTGTCGCTATTTTAAAAACCGCAAGAGATTAACTTAGCCTGAGAACCTGATGAACTTGCGGTATTACTCTGACATCGGGAAGAATCTCCAGCGTTTTCGATTGGAGTTCGAGCAGAATCGCCGGTGATGTGCCAATTTCGCCTCTTATTGTCGAAACGGGCTGGATTACAAAAACAACCCTTACCCCTGACTCCTTCACAACCTCAACCGCTGTAAAAAACTCATCCCTGTCGACGTTTTCAGTGACGACAACTTTGACGAAAACGTTCTGAATGCCCGAGCAATTCTTAAGAAATCTAAGGTTATCGTCAAATCTCGAAGGCTCACCCGTGCAGGAAGAGATCTTGATGTCCGCCGCGACAAAATCGACGTAATCGGATATCGAAAGAAACTCATCCGGAAAAGTGCTGTTTGTTTCAAGGTAGATAGAATTACCTTTGTCCCTCAAAGGGGGCAGGAGACTTCTCAAAAAATCAACCTGCAGAAGAGGCTCTCCCCCCGTAATAGATATCGAGTGGTACTTCTTGCACATCAACGACTCGACAATATTGACCACATCTTTCACTCTCATTGGATTTGAGTAATACTCACATCCCCCACCAGTCCTTCCCCTTTTGACCTTACACGTAGCCGCCGGTCTTCGCGCCTGAGGAGTGTCACAAAAGGAACATGAAAGATTG
>JACVIW010000302.1 GCA_015711695.1 Candidatus Geohydrothermomicrobium daggyaiense | reverse complement strand
ATCGAAAATTTTCACTCGCTCTAAAGGATCAAGGTCGTCAAAAGAAACTCTCTTTCTGCTACCCACTACAACGAACCTGCGCACTTTATTGGCGTCAATCCATGACACGTGTATGTTTCCAATCTTTCCGCCTGGATAACACAACGTAAGGAAAACAACGTCTTCCCTGCCATCTTTCAAAAAACAAGCACCATTCGCGCAGACACTTTCGGGCATCGTTCCAAGAAGATAGGAGAATATTGAGACATCGTGAGGCGCGAGCTCCCAGAGGACATTGACATCCTCCCTTATGGGTCCGAGATTAGTGCGGGTAGAGTGAAGATAGTAAATTTCGCCGACTGTGCCTGATTCAATTATTTTCTTCACTTCTAAGACACCAGGATTAAAAAGTAGAGTATGACCTACCATTAAAATCTTGCCCAGCGATTCCGCTTTTGAAACGAGTTCTTTACCAGCTGCCACATCAAGCGCCATAGGCTTTTCCACAAGAACATCTTTCCCGCTCTCCAGCGCTCTCAGCGCAAGCGGGAAATGTGAAACAGCGGGCGTCGCGATGACCACAGCATCAATTTCGCTGGAACCAAAAACCTGCTCCACGTCAGCTGTCATGCGAATCCATGGAAATAGCTCTTTTAACCGCTCAAGTCTTTCCGCGTTTATGTCACAGCATAATTCCAATCGCGTGTGTCGCATCTGAGAAAAGATACGGACATAATGGGGACCCCAGTATCCAAGACCTATGACCGCAATACCTACTTTCTTTCTCACGATAAAAAACCTCCAGATGCTCAAATGGTGTCAACAGATTCTGATTCCGGACTTTGCACTCTAATTATAATTTACAACGCGAAATAGACTTATAATTCGCCAATATAATCGTAATCGTGCAGCTATTACACCACAAGAAATCTGACACGCTCTGGTGCCAAGCATAACAGGCTTCCAGAGTCATTTCACCGGATTCCTTTGCCTTCGCGGGAAGTGGAGACCGACTCCTTTTTTTCTTGCTTTCCACAAACCCTGGAAAGCGCGCATTATTTTGAAAAACCTTTTCGGTCTATCTAAGTCTTTTTCATCACGATGTAATGCCATTTGCCAATGAGTTCTTCAGGTGCTTATCGGACGTAAGATTTGGGTCTTCAAAAATGACCTAAGTCTTGAAAACCGGAGAAGCGCTCATATGTCGACATGACTTCTCATGCTCGTTTAAAGAAATATAATAAGAAGCGCATGATTATGCCCTTGTTTTTTGGTTCATCTAAAAAAGAAAGGCAAGTGGAATGAAAAGAATTCTCGTTACTGGCGCAGGAGGGAGCGCAGCTTCCAACTTTATTAATTCACTCAGAATATCCGGCGAGGATTTTTACATTGTCGGAACAGATATTAACCTTTACCATCTTGAGCTTGCCTCAGGGGTTGACAAGAAATATCTCGTGCCTCCCGCTACAGATCCAGGTTATCTGGAAAAGATCAATCTCGTAATCGAAAAAGAACAAATTGAGTTTGTGCATCCCCAACCCGACATCGAAGTTTTAACGCTTGCGAGAAACAGGGATAAGATAAAAGCGAGAACGCTTCTACCTTCCACCGAAACGGTGGAATTGTGCCAGAACAAAATCGCCCTGATAGATTACCTGAAGGAAAGAGGCGTGCCTGTTCCACTATCTTTCCGGGTGGAGTCAAAGAATGACCTTGCACGCGCTCTTGGGAGGATTTTCACGATATACCCGAAAGCGTGGCTGAGACCAATCAGGGGTTTTGGCTCCAAAGCCACACTGCCAATAACAAGCCTGGAACAGGCACATCTTTGGATAAGTTACTGGGAATCGAAAGGCGAATACCGGTATGAAGAATTCATGGTTTGCGAATTCCTTCCCGGAAAGGAGTACGCTTTTCAAAGCCTGTGGAGGGACGGAGAAGTTGTGACGTCCCAGGCACGAGAAAGGCTTGAATACATTTTTGGTAACCTCACTCCTTCTGGACAGAGTTCCAGCCCGTCTGTCGCGAGAACCGTTCACAACGAAAAGGTCAATGAGGTCGCCACAAATGCTGTAAAAGCGGCAGATGCCCTGGCAACCGGGATATTTTGCGTTGATATCAAGGAAAACCGGGAAGGCGTGCCTTGCGTCACCGAGATAAATTCCGGGAGGTTTTTCACGACATCAAATTTTTTCGCTACGGCAGGTCTAAACATGCCCTTATATTATGTGAAAATAGCTTTCGGAGAAGAAATTCCCGACCTCCCACACTACAACGCACTTCCGGAAGGGTGGTACTGGATAAGATACACGGACATGGGACACAAACTCATAAAGGGCGAAAATTGGTCAGTCAACGAGATTTGATAAGATACCTCGACAATTTTTTGCCTTCCAAAAGAGCTATTATTTTCGACTTTGACGGTGTGCTCGTACGTTTGAATACTGATTACCATTCCTTAAGAGCAGACTTGAAGGATTACTTTGAAAAAAAGTTCGGTTTTTCGCACTTGTTTATTCCTTTATATCCAACACTCTTCACACTCAAAGAAACCC
>JACVIW010000301.1 GCA_015711695.1 Candidatus Geohydrothermomicrobium daggyaiense | reverse complement strand
GTATGCGAGCCTCGATCACGGAAACAGCATTTTCAGTTACACAGGGGATCCCTAAGGAGTTAACAAAAAAATCGACCCCATCGAGTTTGTCAAAATCCCTTCCGCTTCTAAAACCAAACTTGCCTATAAATTTCAAAGGCGCTGAATCGCAGAGAATGGAGACACCAAAAGCCCCGCTCTTCGACACCAGTTCATGGGTATAATTTTCCTTGTTAAGGGCGACAGCGATTCTCGGGGGTTCCGCGGTGACCTGAAAAACGGTGTTTGCGATTTGCCCGTTCATACGCCCCTCAAAAGCACTCGTAACCACGAAAAGCCCGTAAGTTATGCTCCAGAGAGCCCTTTGATCAAACTCCTCCATTTTTTGCCACTTCCTTTATACGCGACCCCAGTTTTATCCCTAGCTCGCGACAGTTCATCAGGTCATCACCCTTTGGAACATACCTGACCTTTAAAGGTTCGGCAACAAGCTCAACCCCCATTTTTTCAAGAATATCCGCGATTTGATCCGGCGCCTCACCGCTCCAACCGTATGACCCGAAAGTTGCCCCGATGAGGTTTTTGGGCTTAAGACCTTTAAGGTAGGTCAGGACATCGGATACGCTCGGGAAAATGCCGTTGTTGAGCGTGGGGCTCCCCACAATGAGAGCGCCGCTTCTTAGAACTTCAGACGCAACATCACTTCTGTGACTCGCTGAAAGGGGGAAAAGCCTGTAAGCAACCCCCGATTCCGTAAGGCCCTCACCAATCATGCGAGCCATCATATCCGTGCTGCCCCACATGGTATCAAAGACTATGACTGCCCGGATGGAAGGGCGCTGTTCCGCCCATTCGAGATACTTCCCGATTATCCACTGGATGTCTTCTGTCCTCCTATATAAAGGTCCGTGGTCGGGGGCGAGAAGATTTATTTCAAGACTCAACTCACCGAGTTTATTAACGAGTTTCTTTATTAAGCTTGAGAAAGGCAAGAGTATGTTCGCGTAATACCTTCCCGCTTCTTCCTCAAGCAAGCTTCTTGATAACTCATCCGCGAACAATTTATCACTCGCAAGGTGCATCCCGAATCCGTCCTGAGAAAAAAGAATTTTTTCCTCAGGAAAATATGTGATCATGCTGTCCGGCCAGTGAAGCATCTTTGTCTCGAAAAATGTCAGGCTCGTGTCGCCAAGTTTAACGGTTTCTCCGTCCGTGACTGTTTCGACTTCACACTCTATATCAAAATGCTTGTTCAACGCGGCAACCCCGTTTTTCGATGCAAGGACTTTATCCGGTCGGATGATTTTTACCACTTCTGGAAGACTTCCCGAATGGTCCATCTCAGAATGGTTTGAGACTACATACCGGATTTTTTCTGGCTCAATTACGCTCTTTACTCGAGAGAGCAGTTCGCGCAAAAAAGGAGCCTTAACCGTATCTATGAGAATCGGTTCATCTTGCATAATGAGATAGGCATTGTACGTGGAGCCCCTGTTTGTCGAATATCCGTGAAAGTCCCTTATTTTCCAATCCACCGCCCCTACCCAGTAGGTATTCTCTGTCAATCTAATAGCTTTATACAGCCTGTCAGATAACAAAATATCACCCCCGACTCACAAACACAGCCTGTTCCCCCCAATTGCATCAAATGCATCTTCTCGATTTATCAGCTGGTTAGAAAATCATCCAACCCCGCCGTGAATACCGGCGGGCATAGGGTTAAAAACCCTCTGACCCATCTCGCGGTCGAGCATAAAGATTCCGCCAGGCGCGTCGCCAATCCGCCGTATGCTCTGAACCATCGCGTCGGCTGAAGCCTCTTCCTCAACCTGCTCGTTAACGAACCACTGGAGAAAAGCGTTTGTGGCGTGATCTTTTTCTTCTATGGCGAGGTCAACAAGTTTGTGGATTCGACCGGTAACTTTACGCTCGTGAGCGAGAACCGTTTCGGCTACCTCAAGAGGAGAGCCCCACTCCGTGGGCGGAGTGTCTATCTGTTTGAGTCTGACCCGCGCTCCGGAATCGATAAGGTAGTCGTAGAACTTCATTGCGTGGGTGAGTTCCTCGAGCCTCTGCACCCTCATCCAGTTAGCGAAACCGGGAAGATTTATTGATGCAAAGTAGGCAGCCATCGAAAGATACAAGTAAGCTGAGTAAAGCTCGGCGTTCATCTGGTCATTCAGGGCGTCGCTCATTTGATCGCTAATCATTTAAACTTCCCCCTTCCAAAGACCATGAAGGTTGCAATGCTCACGGGCAGTTATTTTCCCCTCTGGAAGGGCAAATTCCGCCTCGGGCTCGTCTCCGGGCTTCAGGAATACCGCGCAGGTGCCGCTTTCCGAATTGAGTTCGATCCATTCAATGTAATGTTCTGGAACCATTGGATGAGCGACACTCCCGACTTTTACCCTTACTTTTCCATCAAGTTTCTCTATCACCGGGACATGCTTTTCCACTGCGGCATCAACAGTATTTTCTTCAAGAAGTTTCATTGGCTGCCCGCAGCAGACCAGTTCTCCCTTTCCTCCCCTGTAAACCTCAACAATATTGCCGCATATCTGACATTCGTAAACCTGCATCCTTTCAGCCATTTTTCATCACTCCTTCCCTAAAAAAC
>JACVIW010000300.1 GCA_015711695.1 Candidatus Geohydrothermomicrobium daggyaiense | reverse complement strand
ATAATAATCGGATATCGTTTTTCCCGCAGATTGAAAAAGCGTCTGAGCGAATCAGGGAAAGCAGGCGAAGCTTTTTGTCATAGAAAAAGCTGTTACAAGGAATGGAATAAATTTTCAGTAAAAGCCCGTGTTTAGGCTTTTACTCAGAGGCAGAACAAGAAGCGTACAAGCGTAACTCTTTCTCCACTGGCAGTAAACGCCTCGCGAGAACCTGCGTGATCTCGTCCAAGCGTCTCGTCATTCTGTGGAAATAATGGAGAATCCGTGGGTTAGACGGCATGGTAAGTGACCTTTTTGGGCACGCAGGAATTCAAACTTGTGAAACTATCCGTAAGTGTAAATTTAATATCTTTTCACGGTGTGCAGACATTTAAGATACTATCTTCTGGTTAAAACCTTAAATGATGCCTGGTGGTAGAATATTTCCTGCATCGAAGAAGAGAATCTTTAATCTCTCAATCGGGAAAAATGTAAGATAACGACTATTACTTGCATAATAGTGCAAATCGTAAAAGGAGACAAAATGGAGATAATCGATACTCATGCGCAGCTGTGGACAAAGGAAGCGATAATGTCGATGCCACAAGCGATGCGGGAGGGGTATATCCGCGTTTTCGGTGACAACCTTCCCACAATTGAAGATACCATAAGCGACATGGATGCAGCGGGCGTTTCGAAATCCGTCATAGTTGCGATAGACGCTGAGACAATCTGGGATTACAAGGTTTCAAACGAACTAGTGGCACGCGCGGTAGCCGAAAAACCGGAAAGGTTGATCGGTTTCGCGAGTGTTGACCCCCACAAGGGAATCCTCGCAAAGAAAGAGTTGAGGCGCGCGGTAACAGAGTACGGACTTAAAGGCCTGAAGTTACTTCCTCACCTGATTGAATTGAGAATCAATGATAAGAAGATCTATCCCCTCTACGAAGAAGCTTTGGAACTCGGCATTCCTGTCCTGTTCCACACCGGCACCCAGTTTCACACCGGCACCAAACTCAAATACTGCAGGCCAGTAGATGTGGACGAAGTAGCAGTCGATTTTCCTGAACTAAAACTTGTTATCGCACATTTCGGCTGGCCCTGGTACGAAGAAGCGATGGCGGTGGTTCACAGAAACGATAATGTCTATTTTAATATCGCTGGCTGGGCCCCCAGGAGAATTCCTGCGTTTATCTTCAGTTATATGAAAGGTCCGGTCAAGGAAAAGTGCCTTTTTGGTAGCGATTTTCCGCTTCTCTCCAGGCAACGTATTGTCACGGAACTGGCATCAATAGACCTGCCCGAAGATGTAAGGGAGCATTTATACAGTAAGAACGCACGCAAACTCCTTGGTATTGAGGGTTGAGAAAAGAAACCGTGCTGGACTAATTAGTCCCGTGGCAATGAGCATTCAGCAGTAGCGTTCGTCATTCGGAAACGCTCACCCGTGTATTGTCGGCGAAATCTGTCGAAAACAAATTGGAAAGAATGACAGCTGTGGCGGAAACGATCTTACTTCGAGCGAGAACTGATATTTGGCAGCCTTATTGAAGCGCTGAAGGGCGTTGAAAACCGCTTCCATACATGTGGGCGGTGCCGGTTAACCGGGTAAGTTTGTCCGGTTCGAAATGCTCATGAGACACATATATCCCTTGAGACCCCCCACTTAATACGCGCCAAAGCCACATTATGAATACTGTGCGAAAAGGTGTTAACCAGAGAAAAAAGAAATTAGTTAGTTTATCAGCGATCTTTCCAGAGTGGATTTTTAACTGTTTCAAAGTGTTGGAAAAATTGAAAACCGGTTGTCAGGCTCTGGATATTGCTTAAAATATTTTTAAAAAACAAAGTGGATTTTTTAGGGAAAACTCGGGAAATTAAGGCAGGTTAACAAAGCGGATCATAAGAATACGTGACGGTATGTTAGGCACGGGACTTGGAAACCGTGGCACCCAGCCGCAAGGCTGGGTGCTACCCTTAAGGAGCTATGATGGGAAAGCAAAAAGTATTGATGATCGATAATTACGACTCGTTCACATATAACCTGGTCCAGTTTCTCGGTATCCTGGGGGCAAACCTCGTCGTTTACAGAAACGACGTGATAACCACTGATGAAATCAAGAAAATTTCGCCTTCAAGGATCGTGATATCTCCCGGTCCAAAAGCACCGTCAGACGCCGGAATCAGCAAAACAATAATTCAAGAATTCGGCAAGAATATCAAAACGCTGGGTGTTTGCCTGGGTCATCAGTGTATTGGTGAAGTCTTCGGAGGAAAAACCGTTAGAGCGCCCCGGGTAATGCACGGCAAAACATCAAAAGTTTATCATGACGGGAAAGGCATCTTCAAAGGACTCCCCTCCCCCTTCAATGCGGCACGCTACCACTCACTTGTGGTCGACCCGGAAACCCTACCATCCTGCCTGGAGGTATCGTCATTCACAGAAGATGGGGTGATAATGGGAATTCGCCACAGGGAATATCCCATTGAAGGCATTCAATTCCATCCTGAATCATTTATGACTGAATTCGGAATCCAGTTGCTCGCCAACTTCCTGGAGGATTAAATGGAGAGAATAATAAATTTAATGGGACAAACCAGGAAAAAGAATTTTGAGATCCACGGA
>JACVIW010000299.1 GCA_015711695.1 Candidatus Geohydrothermomicrobium daggyaiense | reverse complement strand
CCGCTGATTTCCCGTGTTCAGTGAGATTTGTCGATGGTGCCGGAAACGAGATATCAAGTGTCAAGGTAAAAGGGCTGACGAGGAATCTTCTTTATCCTACCACGGCTCAATTCAAAGCGATAGTGAATCCACTTGTAGCGCTTCCTAAAAATGAGCAGAAATCAATAACGTTTAAACTTGGTCCCGGCACCTATACGCAAGATGTATCCGAGGTCACAGTAAAGCTTTTCAATCCGGGCATGCTTTTCTGCATGAATGACTTAGAAGGTCCAAGACCACATGTCCACCAGGTTCAGTCCGGAAGCAAGACAACTTTTTTACTACATGTCACAAATCTGGATCGTTCAAACGCTGACATTTCTCTTTTTCTCCAGAACCAAAACCCTTCCTGGAAAATCACGCTAGACCGTACCCATATCACCGAACTTGAGCCAGCAAAAACAGTACAGGTTGTGGTGACTGTAGAACCTCCAGAAAATGGAACACCTGGAGAGCGCGCGGACTTTATGATCATAGCGGAAAGCAGTTCAGGAAATTATGATTCTGTGAGACTCGCGGCGGAGGTCACCCGGAGACCTAAAATTTACTTTTGGTCTATTGACTCCATGGACCCCGAATACCTTTATCTCAACAGGGCAGGAACAGGACCCGGAAGCGAAGGCGATTGGCTGATGCCAAACGTGCGCTCTTTTTTTTCAGACTGCGTCAATTACACCAACGCAAAATGTTTCCTTCCCGCCGCAACTGACATGAACCATACAAACGCTCTTGCTGGAACATACACCGGGACTTCCGGAATATACCTTGTTGGCGGCAGCGTCACGGGCTTCAACGAATATGATGAAATCCTGCAGGGTCCCAATTCGATGCAACTGATGCGTTACGGTCCCGAAGGAAAACCGATAGAGCGACTCTTTGAAGTTGCGAAACGCGAAACCGGAGGTAAGGCGCTCTGCGGATTCTGGTCCAACAAGAACTGGCTGACAGAACTGGAGTGCGAACAGGGCGTTGATATCGCGGGTCACAGCGAGAAATTTCCGTTCTTTTTCAAGCCTCCCCACAAGTACGTGGCGGGTGATCCCGCATCCGACACCGACCCCTCTGACCCTCTTGCGGGACCGTTCTCTATGTGCTTCTACTCCGATCTTACTCAGGAGTTAATAATTCCTATGCTTCTCGGGCAGTACAGCCTTATCCTCGGCATCGGAATGTTCGTTATGCCAGTTAATATCTATTTCGGGATGATGCCGGGCAGTCACTGCGAGGACTTATACCTTGTTGACTCATTTTTACACTCGCTTATTGAAGAAGACCCCGATATCTCATACATAAACATCGCGGATCTCGATAATACCGGTCATTTCACGGGATCCTCGTGGACACAGGACGAATGGGACACGAAAGGAACGCCGGGCGCTGCCGACGATGAGAGCAGATTTAGCCCGTGGACGAGGAGAGATGAGTGCCTGGACATTCTGCGCGAAGCTGACTTACTTTTTGGACGCTTCATAGAAACCCTTAAACAAAGAGGGGTTTACGATAGCAGCATAATAGTTTTTCTCTCCGACCATGGAATGGAGAATTTGAAAGATCTCGCAAAGGGCTATGAACTAATTGATATCCGGGAAATACTGCGTGCACATGGCATCCTTTACGGCGAGGATTACCACGAAAACGGCGGCGCCGGGACTTCAATCTGGATACACAATAAAGCTAAAGCCAGGGCAATAGAAGAGATACTCGAAAACTACGAGATTAACGACCCCGATCTCGGCAATATCCGCCCGATGGTTGTGATTAACAGGGAAGAGATGAAAAACGGGGTTGATTTAGGACCTCTTGGCAGTATAAGACCGATGGAACTATACTCCCTGTTCTGGATTGAAAACCCGCAAGAAGGACAGATATGGGCTGACCTCTTTGTTTTCCCCCTATACAACTACAACATCGTTTCGCACGGTCAGATTCTTGCCGGTGGCTTCAACCCGATAGGAATTTCTCTGGGAAATTTCCCGGACTCCCTGCAACTGGGATTCCCAGCAGCCCACGGAGGACCAACCACAAGCAAGATTCCCCTTCTTTTCAAAGCCCCGCGGGGATATTCGGGATACGCGCCAGGCACCGAGTATCCCGGAGAGGTCACCATTGGAGACATAGCGCCAACAATATACCGGATTCTTGGATGGAATGAGCCTGAATGCGTTGATGGCTCGCCACTTCCGCCTACCTCATGGCGGAAACCTCATGAAAGAAAAGCACGGTAAGCACTGGTTAATCCAATCTTCGACGGAAGCGTGTAAACCCTGAAGACCAGTGGCGCGATTTGAAAGGAAATTGTTGAAGACAGGTGAGGCTTGCAGGTTGAGGTCAAGAAGAAAGATAGCTGTCGCAATAGCCCTTCTCGCATCTTTTGCGGGCGGCACGTTGCTTACGCTTGCGGGATGCTCGGGACCACCTTTCAAATGGATCGTGAGTGTATCCCCCACTGTTTTTTTCATTAGTGTAGATGATGAAATTTTCAATCTTGCCGATGCGCAGATCGCGTACTGGCTGCCCTCGCCAAAAACATTCAAAGCGCTTGTTGAAGTATCGGATCCGGCGAGCGGGAAAATCGTTTCAACCATAA
>JACVIW010000298.1 GCA_015711695.1 Candidatus Geohydrothermomicrobium daggyaiense | reverse complement strand
AGCCGAAGAAGATGCTCACTCCGCTTCAAAGTAAAGACTTTAGTTTTCAAGCGCTACTTGGCGTATTCGCTAAAAGATATTCAGGTTTTTCTACGCTGGCTCCTTTCCGTTGTTTTTGCACCTTCGTAAGCGTTTTTTGGATAGTGGATGTTATTATTAGGTAGCTGGAGTAGGATGACCTGAGTTAGAAGTAACCTGGTCATATCTCATAATTAACGCGTGTCGATTGTTATTGGGAGGTGGAAAATTCAATACAGGACACTATGAATGCTAATAACATATTTAAGAGAAGAGCCAGAAGGAGGATTCCCGATTTACCTGTTTATAGTCCCGGGCTTGACGTTGACGATGTAAAAAGAAAATACGGGCTTGAGCGGGTTATAAAACTTGCCTCGAATGAAAATCCACTTGGGCCTTCGCCGAGGGCGGTGGAAGCGGTTTTACGTGAAGCCGGGAGAATCTCTCTATATCCTGACGGTGCATGCACTGCGCTCAGACTTGCCCTTGCTGAGCGGCTTGGAATAGCACCTGACTCCATTATATTCGGCAATGGGACGGATGAGATAATTGATCTTGTTTGCTATGCTTTCTTTGATCCAGGTGACCGCGTTGTGATGGGAAATCCGACCTTCTCTTCATACTTTCTTTCCGCTGCGGCTATGGATGTAGAAATTGCTATGGTTCCTCTCGTCGATTACAGGCATGATGTTAGCGAGATGCTAAAGAAAGTGAATTCAAGGACAAAAGCTGTTTTTGTAGGAACTCCTCACAATCCCACGGGGACGATTTGTACCCGTGCGGATTTAGAGATGTTCCTTGAGGGTCTTCCGGAAGGGGTAATCCTTATCTGGGACGAGGCATACAGGGAATACGTCGAATCTGTGGATTACCCGGAAAGCCTGACGTATCTTAAAAGTTTCCCAAATTTGCTGATATTGAGGACTTTCTCTAAGATATATGGTCTTGCTGGATTGAGGGTTGGATACGGCGTCACCTCCCCAGCGCTTGTGGATGTTTTGGAAAGAGTGAGGCCGCCTTTCAATGTGAACAGGCTCGCGCAGGTCGCGGCGCTGGCCGCGCTGGAAGACGAGGAGCATATCCGTAGAAGCAGGGAGATGAATAATAAGGGCAGGGAATATTTAACATCGGAACTTTCAAAACTCGGGATGGAAGTGGTCCCTTCTCAGGCTAACTTTTTGCTGTTCCGATTTGACTCCGTGGTTGACAGCCTTGCAACTCTTCTTCTTGAGCGCGGGATAGTAGTAAGGGATGGCGCTTCTTTAGGATATCCCGGGTACGCGCGTCTGACTGTTGGAACTCCTGAGGAAAACAGACTTGTTATCGATACTATTAAAAGGCTTATTTATGAAAAGTGATCGATTGATTAATAAGAATGGAGGTTATCGTGAAAGCAGCGATAGTGATACCAACTTACTGGGGCAGGAAGTCAGACGAGCCTTTCAATCCCGCTGACGCGGTATATGACCACCCCACACCTCTGGACCAAGATGGCACGCTTGCCAGGGCTCTTCAAAGCATTAATGTATTGAAGAACAGGGCTTTTGAAGTTGTGGTCATAGCTGCGGCAACGAATCAAGAAATAGTTCCCGATGTTGAAAAAAAGGTAAGGAATATTCTTCGAGATTTCAGAAATATGTTCTCTATTACCATTATTTCTCACAGTTTTGAGAAGAGTATGAAAAGGATCATCAGTGAGCGCAGGCGCGAGTCTGCTCTCGAAGATGAAACTGGAATTATTTCTCTGGTTGGCTATTCGAACATAAGGAATATGTGCTTGATTGCGGCTGAGATTCTATCCTGTGACGTTGCGGTGTTATTTGATGATGACGAAGTTTATGAGGACCCCTATTATCTTGACAAAGTATTCGAGAACATAGGACAGGAGTACAGCGGACAGTTTATCGGTGCCCTGGCTGGGTATTATCTGCGCCCCGAGGGCGGGTATTTAATTCCACCGCCAAAGGAATGGTGGATGAGCGAATGGCCGATGGCTACCGCCATGAACGAGGCTTTTAAGATAATTGATGAGGAGCCGCGACTGAAACCAACGCCATTTGTTTTCGGTGGAAACATGTGCATTCACAGAAAAGTTTACCGAAAGATACCGTTTGATCCGAACGTTCGAAGAGGCGAGGATATAGACTACCTCACTAACTGCAAGTTTTTCGGTATGGATTTCCTACTCGATAACCAGCTTTCCATAAGGCACCTTCCACCCGAAAGCAATGTTCCTGCATGGAGACATTTCAGGGAAAACATATACAGATTTATCTACGCCAGGGAAAAGATAAGAAGGCAGATTCCTATCGAGGGACTGCGCATGGTAAAAATCGAGGAACTCGATCCGTATCCGGGCAGATGCATGCGGGACGATCTGGAGGATTTAATTTTCAAGACATGTATTCTAATGGGAATGCATTATCTCAGGGAAGGCGATAGGGTGGGATTTGAGGAGAGCATGAGAAACATACAACTCGCGGGCTATGACGCTCCACCTGTTCACGATCCCTTTATGTGGTTCATTGATTTCCAGAGCAGGTGGGAGACATTCATGGGGTATCTTGCAAGTGAGGATTCCTCAATATGGGAACTGGAGAGAATATAGCAGAATCCAGGTTCTCACGGATAAAAATTATCCTTTCAAAAAGACAATTTTTTCTCTTTTAACTATTCT
>JACVIW010000297.1 GCA_015711695.1 Candidatus Geohydrothermomicrobium daggyaiense | reverse complement strand
ATATGACTCTCGAGGTCATTTCCGCTCTGGGAAAGCCAGGTGTTTTGATTCACGGGATTCGACTCAAACCCGGAAAGCCAACTCTGCTCGGGGTCTGCGATGGGAGGGTCGTGGCTGGTTTCCCTGGGAACCCTGCTTCTGCTCTTGTGGTTCTAAAAGAAGTGTTTCAACCAATTTTGAGCCATATAAAAGGGGAAAGACTGCGTTCGAGGCGAGGCGTTCCCGCGGTAAGGGCTTCTCTGGGCAGATCGATTTCTTCCCTGAGCGGGAGGCTCGAATTCGTGCCTGTAGAGCTCACGGAAAGTGAGGACGGACTCGTTGCCTTTCCCGTAACCGGCAAGTCAAATTTGATTGGAACGCTTGTGCGGGCGGGTGGTTTTGTGAGAGTGCCGCAGGATCTGGAAGGCTTCGCGCAGGGAATGGAAGTTGAAGTGGAACTTGCTGATTGAACTGGTGATTTTTTCGATAATGAGTCGTTTTGGGTTACAACTCAAAAGGAGGATGAGTGGAAAGAGATGTTTATCTTCGCAATGTTGAACTGAACAAAGCTTTTTCACTCTGGATTGATGCCTGCATTCAGGCTGGAGTGAGCTTTCCGCTCGAAAGCGAGGAAGTTAAGGTATCGGATTCTCTCAGCAGGGTAACCGCAGATGAGATCTTCGCCAAAATGTCATCTCCTCCTTTCGTGTCGTCTGCAATGGATGGGATTGCCGTGAAGTCTGACATGACAAAAGGCGCAAGTGAATCAAATCCTATCCGCCTCAAGGTGGGGAGGGACGCAGTATTTGTTGACACAGGGGATCCGATTCCTGCTGGTTTCGATGCTGTGGTGATGATTGAAGACTTAAGTCGGGTTGGTGAGGACATACTTGAGATAATAAAACCCGTTTATCCCTGGGAGAACATAAGGCCAGTGGGCGAGGACATTGTCCAGACTGAACTGGTGCTTCCCGCATTTCACGTTATCAGGCCTCCTGATATAGGAGCTCTTCTCAACGCCGGCTACGCTACGGTAAGAGTTGTCCGCAAACCGGTCGTTAGCATCATTCCAACCGGAACCGAGCTTGTGGATGATCCGGCGGATGCTGACGACGAGAAAGTAGTTGAAAGCAATTCACGTGTTTTATCGTCCATGGTCAGTTCCTGGGGGGGCTCACCAATAAGATTCGATCTGATCCCGGACGATGAGCGGGTCATTGAAAGTTCCTTCATAAAAGCTCTCGAAAATTCAGACATGGTGATTATCAATGGTGGAACTTCGGCGGGCAGTGAGGATTTTACCGCTGAAATAATATCCAGGTATGGCAGCATCATTGTTCACGGTGTAGGAATGAGACCAGGTAAACCTGTCGTTCTTGGTGTTTGCGGTCGCGTTCCTGTAGTCGGCTTACCCGGGTTTCCTCTTGCTAATTTTCGTGCCGCTGAGCAATTCGTTATCCCGGTTGTGAGAAATTTTCTTGGTCTAGGGAGCCCAAGCGCCAGGAAGGTTGAGGCGTTTCTCGCAAGAAAAGTCTTCTCATCGATTGGTTTTGAGGAGTTCGTCCAGGTAAAAATCGGAAAAGTGGGACAGAGGATTATCGCGCTGCCTCTGAAGCGGGGAAGCGGTGTACTGATGTCTTTGGTGAGGTCGGACGGCGTATTGAGGATTCCTGCTGGTATAGAAGGGTATGAAAAGGGCAGGAAGGTTACCGTGGACATTTATGAACCAGATTTTGATATTGATGGCAACATACTCACGGTCGGAAGCCACGACGTCTCCATTGATATCCTCGCGTCATTTTTGAGCCGGAAAAACCCGCGGTTGCGCCTAGCCTCTGTAAATGTGGGAAGCATAGCAGGGTTGCTCGCTGTGAAAAATCGGGAAGGGCACATTGCAGGCGTTCATCTAATTGATCCGGAGACCGGTAAGTATAACCTGTCTTATGTGAGGCGTTATCTTCATGGAGAAAAGTACGCCGTATTCCGTTTTGCTTCCAGGACCCAGGGACTTATTGTAAAAAAAGGCAACCCAAAAAATATTAAAAGCATAGAGGATCTCACAAGATCTGATCTCCTCTTTGTTAATAGACAGAAAGGGTCTGGCACTAGAATACTTTTTGACCTTTTGATTGGATCGAGGGGGATTGACCCTTCGCTTGTGAGTGGATATGAAAGCGAGGTCCCCACTCATACAATGGTTGCCGCTGCTGTTGCTCGGGGTTCCGCTGATGCGGGGCTCGGAATACTTGCTGCTGCCCGGTCGCTGGGGTGCGATTTTGTTCCCATCTCTGAAGAAAAATTTGATCTTGTCACCCTCAAGGATTTTGCCGAAGGCGAGTCTTTTTCCGCTATTATTGAGGTGCTCAAGGACCCGGAGTTCAGAAAGCGGGTAGAGTCTCTGGGCGGATATGACCTCTCTGAGGCGGGGGAATTAGTTTTGACGGAGTGAACTATGTTTTATGGGGAAAACGACGGGGTTAGAGAGGGCGAGTTTTCAAGTAAAGTTGGACCATGCGGCAGGGTTGATTATCTGCGTGTTTCAGTTACCGACAGATGCAACCTCAGATGCATCTACTGCATGCCCTATATGGGTATAAAGCTTTTGCCCTCGAGCGAAATACTTTCTTATGAGGAATTAGCCCTTGTTTGCCGTGCGGCTTCAAGCATCGGCATTCGTAAGGTGCGAATTACCGGGGGGGAGCCTCTTGTTCGTAAGAACGTTGTAAGATTTGTTGAAAT
>JACVIW010000296.1 GCA_015711695.1 Candidatus Geohydrothermomicrobium daggyaiense | reverse complement strand
CCAACGAAAATAGTGGCGGTTGGCCTTAACTACACCGATCACGCCGAAGAGCTCGGCATGCCGATACCTGACAAGCCTATTCTCTTCTTAAAAGCCCCGAATACGCTTGTCGGGCACGGCGGCATGGTCATGTATCCGGAACAGTCTCTCAGGGTCGATTATGAAGCTGAACTGGCTGTGGTGATGGGTAAGCATACAAAATCTGTACCGGAAAAAGATGCTCTTTCTTGTGTGCTCGGATATTCTTGTAGCATGGATATTACAGCGCGAGATCTTCAGGCTATAGACGGTCAATGGACTCGCGCGAAGAACTTCGACACATTCTGTCCCCTTGGTCCATGGATTGAGACCGAGGTTGACCCGAGCGACCTGGGGATAGAACTTAAACTAAACGGCGAGGTAAGGCAGTCCTCCAGGACATCTAAGATGATTTTCAACGTTCCGCAGTTAATTTCATTCATATCCTCTGTCATGACCCTCTATCCCGGCGATGTCATACTAACGGGTACACCCTCTGGTGTTGGAGAAGTTAAAAAGGGTGATACCATCGAAACGATTATCGAAGATATTGGGACCTTAACTGTTTCTGTGGGATAGAGCTTCCTTCGTAGCGTTTGTCGTCAATGAGGAAGTTTTGCGTAGCGTGAACGCTAAGAACGCAATGAGGACTCTTGTTCAGTTTCTTGCAAAACCTCGCCCCTTGCTCAATGCTGCTTTTGTCGCCCTAAGGCTTGCGATGATAGAGCCCGTGTAGGGCAGATTGAGAAAACTTAGGGATTCTTTGACTGCGAAGCAATACCTTTTCATTGCTCCGAGCGGGTAGATAGTCTGAATCATTCACGCAGTAAATAATGTGCCCGTATCCTTGCCTGCGGGTG
Organism: Candidatus Geohydrothermomicrobium daggyaiense; assembly: GCA_015711695.1. Lineage (GTDB taxonomy): Bacteria > Actinomycetota > Geothermincolia > Fen-727 > JACVIW01 > Geohydrothermomicrobium > Geohydrothermomicrobium daggyaiense. Next base: position 1,864 of record JACVIW010000296.1, on the reverse strand, counting down.
TTTCTTTTCCAATCTTTACTGTGGGATTTCTTCCGTGATTAGAGTATCTGGCAGAAAAAAACATGGCATTATCCTGTGCCTCGGCGCTTATCTGGTAGCATTGGGCGCCGCTCTGCTGTTTGGTGAGAACTGCATAAAAATAGGGATACCCGTGAAAACAGGCTTGAGGCACTTTGTGATGGCTCAAATTGCGGTAAGCTGTTTTTCATGAATAGAAATAAGAGGTATCTTTCGATTCCTTGCATATGTGGGTTTATGTGGGACATTTCCTCGCTTATATTCTGCGTTGCTCTCAACAGTAGGTTATAAGCATATGTTCATGTTGGCTGGCAACACCACTTTGACCAGTAACGGGAAAGGGTAGTGCCGCGCTGGCTAGTAATAATTCTGGACATTATCGGTTTTGCGGAATTCATTTCGCTTCACTTCTATGGTAAGAATCCGTTTGGGATATTTTTTGATGATTGAAAATCTCTCTTGGCAGCCCCAAGCGAAGCTTTGAGCATAATGACTTCGAAAGATGCATTCTATTTCTCGATCTTGAAATTAGAAATATTACTCGCTTTTTTGTCGCAATTTCTTTTAATTAAGCTCTGCGTCTATATTGTTTTTGAATTCTCTTAGAAAATCCGAATTGTTTAAAGCGTCGATGGAAGTTCGAATGGATCAACCGATCGCTCAAACGGGCCTTTTATTTGCTTGGAGATAAGAGCGGTGAGGATTGGAAAGGAGTATAGTGCAAAGTTATGAATCGGGAGCATGGATGGTTTTTGGTAAATCCCGTCGCATTAATCCGGCGAAGGAAAATGGATATTTTGCGCTGGGACACTCGCTAAAATTGGCAGGTACCTATCCGGATGGTCACTATTTTCAGGACCATAGATAGCCTCAGACACGATAATACCACGATAATAAAAAGATAAGCGATGACCTAATATCTGTTGTTCCTTGACAAGATAAATCAGCTTCACTTAAAGATGCGTGTTTCGGGGAGTTGGAAAGTTAATAAAACTTCCTCCTAAGAGTTGGTCTTAATGGTGCTGGGCATGATACCGCGGTCACCAGAATCCCGTGCAGGCACAATATTCAGGGGAAAAATGCCGCAGTATTCTCGAGCCCGCTTAAAGCTGGCGCTCTAACAGCAAATCATGTCGCTATATTTTACCCTTGAAAGAATAAAGTTTTTGAAGATCGATCACCGTTCGCTCAGAAAGTTAAGAATAAATCAATCAGATCAGGGTCAATTCGATTCCTTGCCATGTTACATTCGTTAGGGTTGATTTCGAGAAGAAATCGCTTGAGCAAAAGCTCACTCAAGAGGGCTTTTACCGAGGAGGTAAGATTCTGTCAATCCCCGAGGGAGTCATGTCTTATTTGACCGATTCATCTATTGATTTCATCTTCAAAGGTATTTCAAAATGCGACAGGGAAGAAAACGCAATTGTCTTTATGTATTCGTGCAAGGCTTCTGAAAATGGAAAAAAATCATAAAGGTAGTGTAGCCGGAAGATTGCTTTCGAAGTTTTTTGAGAGAAAGGGCACCCCCCTCCACTGGTTGGGTGAGAATCAAGTCGAGTTTTTTATGAAGAAATAGGATTTTTGTTTATCGAAAATTTTTGTAGTGAGTAACTGGTTTTCATATACTTCAGAGACTCAAAGTACGCCATGCATTTCAAAAAAATGGGGCGTAGCGCTTGTGCCCGGTGAAGCTCGGCAGAAATGGAGAAACGATTGAATTTACTGTCCCGCCGGTGTGGTCATGAAAGATACAAAATCAACAGGTTCACCGTCAAGTTCGAGCTGCCACCTATATCTTCTGTTCGGCTTAAGCATAATTCCCATGAACACAAAGGAAATAACGAAA
>JACVIW010000295.1 GCA_015711695.1 Candidatus Geohydrothermomicrobium daggyaiense | reverse complement strand
GTCTTTCCCTACCTTATTTGCGTCCACATCAAAGGCGGCTACGACCTTTATGTCCCTTATATGGTAGGGCCCTATTTTGACATGCATGATCCCGGGAATCTTTTCGTCTTCCCGTGCGTTTCGGTAATACTCAATTCCCTGAAGAAGAGCGGATGCGCAGTTACCAACTCCAACTATTGCGACCCTTATTTCTGACATTTTTCACTCCTCCTTGAAAGATGATACGGGGCAAAAACTTTTTTCTCTCACGCTCCAGTGGCAGCAGTGATTTCTCCTTTTCCTTCGTCTTTTAGCAGTTCAGGCGGGTTTGTGTCGCTTTCGGTCACGGTCATTGCTTGCTTTTCTTGGTCGATAAGTCTTTCCAGCCACTTCATATCGCTTTTTATTTGCTCGAGTTTATGCCTGAAAAGACCTTTCTGATACCTGTCCTGCCCCTTGTTAAGGCTTCTGTATTTCTTGAATTTTGCTATCTGGTCTTGAAGAATTCTCCGCCTTTTCTCAAGCACGAGTATTCTTGTCTCCGGGTCGAGATACTGGAAGAAAGCCATTCTTACGTCAAATTTCTCAGTATCCGAAAGGGATGAATCGGGCCTAACGTCAGAGAGAAGCTTTATGAATTCCCGCTCACCTTTTGGGGTGATTCTGTAGACAATTCTGTTTCGGGTTTTTTCTTTTACGGAATAAGCGCACTCGATTTCTTTTGCTTTCTCCATCTTCTTCAAAGCAGGATAAAGCGAGCCATAACTGACGGTCCAGAAACTTCCCAGCAAGTAGGAAAGCTTCTTCTTCAGCTCGTAGCCATGCATCGGCTTTTCCTTTAGCAATCCAAGTATTGCAAGCTTTAGCAATGCAATCGTCCTTTCCCGCTTTCGAGCAAGTAAAATATCAAATCGATATATTCATATGCATTATATATCGATTCGATATTTTTTCAAGAGCCTGCTACTTCCAATTCCAGAGGCGCAAGGGGACGTTTTTTGGGTGCGCGATAGGATTGCGGAATTATCTCATGAAAAGTGACTTAAATAACCATTGATATAAGTTGATACCGCGTCTTTTGTCGTGTAAATGCCAAAATGCCCCTCGCACAGGATATCCGCTTGAAGTTTAAGCAATTTTTGCATTGATTTTCGCCATAATTGAATGTCGGATCCGAAATCGGGGTGAAAGGGACCGTGGATGTCCTGGCCAAAGAGGACTCTTAATTTCCCCGTATCAACAAAAGCCGAAACAGAGCCTGGGGTATGTCCTGGTGTGTGTAAAATATTAAGAGTGAGTTTCCCCACCTCGATCGCCTCTGTCTCCCCGCGTATTTTATAATCAATTCTCATTGGCTTAAGCCGGATGCCGTATAGAAAAGCCGCCGTAAGTATTTGGTCGCCTGACTCTAGGGGAGGAGAGTCATTTTCATGTGCGATGATTTTTGATCCGTAATCTTTCCTGAGGAACTCGGCGGCTCCAACATGGTCAATATGGCAGTGCGTCAGAAGAACAGTTCTTATTTTCTCAGGCTCAAAACCAAGCCTTGTTATGTTCAGTATCATCGACTTGTACGCCTTTCCGCACCCGGTATCAATAAGAGCCATCTCTTTTTCGCTGCAAATAAGGTAAACGCAGCAATCCTGCCCCGATGTCATATCAGGGCCTGCTACCTGGTAGATACCGGAGCATATTTTTAATGGCTTTTTGTCTCCCTTCACGATACCTCCGCGATCCTCTAAGGCGCTTACAGCTTTCAAAAAGTATACCAGTTGTTCTGCTTTTCCCGGCATGAGATAGCGCAAGGTCAGGCGTCCAGCGGTTTTGATAAAATTTCAGTAATATTTGAATATAGTTTTAGTGCACCCGGACCGCGTGACGTGAAAATGGACCCACAATACTACTGCGAAATAGTGAATCAAATAACGGAAAATGTGGAGAAAGTCATAAAGGGAAAATCCCATACTGTTAAACTCGCAATTGTTGCACTCCTTTCTGGAGGGCATCTCCTGATTGAGGATGTCCCTGGAGTGGGCAAAACAATGCTCGCACGAGCGCTTGCGAAGTCGATTGATGCGAAATTCCAGAGAATCCAATTTACACCCGATTTGCTTCCTTCGGACGTGACGGGAGTTTCTGTGTACAACCAGAAATCGGGCGTGTTTGAGTTTCAACCGGGTCCGATTTTTGCGAACATCGTTCTCATAGACGAGATAAATAGAACGACCCCCCGCACACAGTCATCCTTGCTTGAAGCAATGGCGGAGCGTCAGGTAAGCGTTGATGGCATAACTTACATGCTTCCTGATCCTTTTTTCGTGATAGCGACTCAGAACCCCATAGAATTCTATGGGACTTACCCTCTGCCGGAAGGACAAAGAGACAGGTTTTTAATGGCTATAGGTCTTGGATATCCTTCTTTCAAAGTTGAAAAGGAAATAGCGCTCGACCAGATGGTCAGGCACCCTATCGAGGATTTAAGCCCTGTTATTTCTCTTGAAGACTTCAAGCGAGTTCAAAGCGCTGTAAAAGAGGTTTCTATTGATGAGACTGTTCTGGACTATATTGTCTCCCTCGTTCATGCCACAAGGAACAGCCCTGAGCTGTTGCTTGGTGCAAGTCCCCGTGGCAGTCTTGCTCTTGTGAAAATATCCCAGGCGCTGTCTTTATCCTGAAGGGCCAGCACGATGCGCTCGATGCCATAGGTAATCTCAACCGCAGGGGGATTCAATTCGAGGCCGCCAGCCTGCTGGAAGTAGGTATACTGGG
>JACVIW010000294.1 GCA_015711695.1 Candidatus Geohydrothermomicrobium daggyaiense | reverse complement strand
AATCCAGAGAATATTGACCCCAGACGCTTTTTATCCAAATCGCAGGCTTTTGCCTGATTGTATCAAAGCACCCGCTGAGGCTTTTTATTATTTTTTCGAGAAAACGAAGTGACTATTGCATTGGAGCGGGAAGACGCGCTGGCGATGTTGAAAGGAAGGCTATTTGGGTTAGAATTATTTCGTGAGTGAGCCTTGAAAAAAGGGGCCGTGGTCCAATGGGAAGATGCGTCCTTCGCGCGGACGAGATGGGGGTTCGATTCCCCCCGGCTCCACCACTTACTTTTTTCAAACGCCTGCCGCGTCAACCGCTTAAAGGGGTGCAATTCAAATTAAACGGTTTAAAACCAAAGGAATTTTCACCAAATAGGTAGCACTGCGGTTTGATTTTCTGAAAGAATTGTTTCGTTGGTTAGTCTTATCAGGAAGATAGATTTTTGGGGAGGTGTATTAATGCCTGAGCCTACGAAAGGAGAAATTCTGATCTACGGCGCGGGGATATCGGGGATGGTTGCTGCGGTAAATCTTGCCCGAGAAGGTTACAAGGTCACCGTAAGGGAAAAGGAAGCCGGTCTGGGAGGGTCAAAAATGTCCAACCCTTCTATACACACTACACCACTCGACCCTGCGGCCACTTCGAAATATACGGGAGTTGATATCTCCCCCGCTTTGCAACCTGCAAGTTCGATCGCTCTCTATTTGCATAATTTTCGTATCCAGATACCGGGTCATATGACATTTCATGTCGAGAGGAGCTCAAGGAAGCAGAGCATTGATTATTTATTATACGAAGAATGCCAGAAAGCAGGTGTCCGTTTCGAGTTCTCCCATCCGCTCAAGAAAGAAGATATAAGTTCACTTCCCCCAAATACCATCATAGCCTGCGGTCTCAACGAATCGGTTTATGAGGCTCTCGATATACCGTGCGTCAGGTGGACGGCATGGATGGCAAGAGGTGAGTACTCCGACCCATCGAGGGAAAATTACGCCTGGGTGTGGCTCGATGAGTCGATAACAGAATACGGTTATATCTCCTTCTGCAACGGAATCTACTATAACCTCCTTTTCACCGCGGAAGAGGAGATAAGCGACGAGGCGCTCGAAAGGTATCGTGAATTCATGAGTGGAGCGGAAAGCTTCGAGGAGGAAAACTGGAATTTTATACAGGGTGTAGTCCCAGCGGGAACAGGACAAATGCCAGCGCTCGAAAAAGAGGGCTTAATACTGTGCGGCACAATGTCCGGGTGCATAGATCCACTGTTCGGGTTTGGCATATCAGGCGCTCTTGTTTCCGGTAAAGTCGCGGCGCTCGCTGTTACCGACCCCGTGCGCGCCAGAGCTGAGTTTGAGCGCTTCACAAGAAACTTTTCGAAAGTTTATTCTTTCAAGCGCCAGGTCTGGTATCCGCTGAGACGCAGGGTGAGCCTTTTCGAGGAAATAGCGAAGATTCTCGGTCCCGAGCGAATGCTCGCGTTGCTCGTTGACGGCATACGTCACGGAAGGAAGAATTCCGCCATCCCCGGGTTCAGCCCGGTAAGCTGCAATTGAATAGGTTGAATCTTCAAACGGATACAGTCGCCAATTAGAAATGTTTCCTGTTGCGAAGAAGTGATGAAAAGCTCTCGGGGCAAGATGATTGGGCGTGTGGCCGTGACACAATAGTATGGAAAAAAATCAGGGGCACGAAATTCGAGAGTAGAATAAGATTCAACATCCAGCAAAAGCCCGCAAGAAGAACCATCACACCTGCAGCCGGTTTGTCCTACATCGCAGACTCAAGCGCAGATTTCAGTTCGTCCTTTTCCACAATGCCCACGAAGCGTTTCACCTCATTACCCTGAGCATCAAGAATTACCACTGTTGGCGTGGCTTGAATGTTGTATCTTTCCGCGGGTTCAAAGTTCTCCGAAATATCCACGGTCTCAAAAAAGACCGTGTCGCCCATCTCTTTGCTTAACTCCTTAACCAGGACTCCGACCGGACCGCAGGGAGGGCATCCGGGTTGGGTGAAGAATATGAGTTTTGGTTTTCCGATGGGAGTTTCAGAGGGCTGGGATAGCTCCTGCCCCGGGCTTTTCTCCCCGGATCTCTGGATTCCAGGAAGGTTGCAACCTGTCACAGGCAGCGTGGTGGCACATGTGATAACAAGTAATACCGCGAGATTTCTTCTAACGCCCAATTCTCCTCCCTGGCAAATACTTTGAAGACTGCCCCTGAATTGATGTTCTCAAATAAAGGGAATAGAGCAAAACCCGAACATTGAAAATTCTTATGAGATTTTAATCTATTGAGAGGGCGGGAGCTATCCAATCGCCTCGTTGATAGAATAGAGATATCGTTGTTTAAAGCACGGGGTTCTGCACCACTTTACTTCTACCCATCAAGTTTTTCCCAATCATGTGTCTTTAATCCTCTTTCTAATCCTCTTTCGCGCTCAGGTGCGCCTGTGCTGCCGTCTGGTTATCTTGACTCAACCGTCCATAAAGTTTCGGTAAAGTGCTTAAAATTTCAAAATATTCCGGCAGGAAGTTTTGCCTTTCGGCATGGATGCATGAATTTATCCACCACAATATCTTCGAGGATAAGGTAGCGGGTGCCTTGAGAGTACGCACCCGCACTCATGGATTAAGTGAAAATCGCTATATTATTCCTCAGTCCGAATACCCTCCTATGGTGTCTGTTCCCGTTCCCCGATCGTTCCAGTACATGGCTCGTTCAACCATGATCTTCATGCTTTCTGTTTTTGAAACGACCATAATT
>JACVIW010000293.1 GCA_015711695.1 Candidatus Geohydrothermomicrobium daggyaiense | reverse complement strand
TTAAACGTTTTGTAGCCGCAGCTTCTCCCGGAACTTCGGCGCGCTGGTCCTCTATGAAATCACCCAGATGGCTGTCCTCCTCCTCGCCTATGGGAGTTTCGAGCGAAACCGGCTCCTGGCTCACCTTCAGTATCTCCCTCACCTTCTCCGGGGATATTTCCATCTCCTCTGCGATCTCCTCAGGCGTTGGCTCCCTTCCGAGATCCTGCAAAAGCTGTCTTTGAACTCTTACCAGTTTGTTTATGGTCTCCACCATGTGAACTGGAATCCTTATGGTACGCGCCTGGTCGGCTATCGCCCTTGTGATGGCTTGCCTTATCCACCATGTAGCATAGGTGCTGAATTTGTAACCCTTTGAGTAGTCGAACTTCTCAACTGCCCTGATGAGGCCGAGGTTTCCCTCCTGAATCAAATCGAGAAAGAGCATCCCCCTTCCAACATACCTCTTAGCAATACTCACAACAAGCCTTAAGTTAGCTTCAACAAGCTTCTTCTTCGCCTCCAAACCTTCCGCTTCAATCTTTTTTAGCCTCTCTATCTGTTTGGGACTCAAGTCTTTGCCGGAATTCAATTTCTGAAGCGCTTTTTCCCTCGCCTCAATTTTTTTTGCGAGCTCGACTTCCTCTTCAGCCGTTAGAAGGGGAACTTTACCTATTTCCTTTAAGTACATCCTCACAGGGTCGTTGGTGGCAGCTTGAACCGACAGGTCTAAATCCTCCCCAATCAGTTTTTCCGCAATCTTGTCCTCTGCTAAGTCAATCTCGTCTTTTATCTCATCAACGACTTCGTCAATGATTTCTATGCCAGCATCAGCAAGCCTCACGAAAACACTGTCGACCTGATCAGGTGTAAGTTCAACCCCTTTGAGCCTTTCAATTATCTCGTCGGTCGTCAGAAAACCTTTCTCCCTTCCCATTTCTAGAAGATCTTTTATCTCGTCTGAATCAAGGTCTTTCCATTCATCGGACACGTAAAATCTCACCTTCCCTTATCGAGATTATAAAATCAGACAAATCAAAGACGAAGAACAATGGTACCCTACATTAAAACGCAAAAATCAGCGAATCTGAAACGCTTAGAAATCTAGATACCAGAACTAATAAAGATAATAGAACAACGAACCCGGTGAATAAACCATCAGTTGTGCTCATATGGAAACTGTTCCTTAATTACCTGGTCAATCTCTATCAATCGGTCGCACAACGCCTCATATTTTTTTGGTTCAAGCTTTTTATCAACTTTTTCTAATTCGGATTCGATCCTCCTTTTCATCCTCTTAAAAAACAAGTATGACAATCTTTCGAATACTTTGTCCCTGGATCCATCCTCATCGGGAGGGGGACTCTCTATGATTAGACGGGCTATCCTGTGTTTCAGTTCACCCTCCTCCAGTGAATCAAGCATCCTGGAAACCGCTTTTTCATATCCAGCAATTATTTCTTCTTCGCCAAAGAAGAGTATTTCCTTCAGCATGGTTACAATTTTTTTGTTTATTTCATCCTCGAAATAATCAGCGTCAAGATAGGAGTGCTCGAGTAAAGCCCTTGGGTCATGCAGAAGTACGCGAAGCGCTTCCCTTTCTATTCTTGAGGAGGGAATCGAAATAGCCGCCACGTGACCGCTGTTCACGGGAGATCTTCTCGCCTTCAAAGCGCGTCTTGAGAATATCTTTACCGTTTCAACCGGCATATCGAGCCACCCGCTCAGTTTCCTTATCAGATCATCTCTAAGCGGCTTTAAATCATCAGAAGAGAGTTTCAAAAACAGCGGGATGCATGCCTCCATTGCTTTTGTTCTTCCCATTGCAGTTCGAGTATCAAACCTATTTACAGCAAGCCTCGCTGCGAACTCAAAAAGATCTTCAGCCCTCCCCAAGAGCTCGAGGAAATCATCAACTCTTCCGCTCTCTATCATCGAGGCAGGGTCCTCCCCTTCCGGAAGAGAAACGACAAAAGTCTCAATCCTGAACCTTTCCCAGAAATCAACGGGTCTTCTCGCCGCCTCATTCCCCGCGCGATCCGCGTCAAAAGCAAGATAAACCCTGTCACAGAATTTCCCAAGAAGCGAGAAGTGGTATTCCGTTAGAGCTGTGCCGAGAGTGGCGACTGCCCATGTTATTCCCGCCCTATAAAGAGCAAGAAGATCCGTGTAGCCCTCAACAATTATTACCTCTCCTTTGCCCTGAATGCTCTTCCTCGCCTGATAGAAGCCATAAAGCACCCTGCTCTTCTGGTAAATGGGTGTCTCGGGCGAATTAATATACTTGGGTTCCTCATGTGACGCAGATTCATCCAAACGCCGTCCACCAAAAGCTATCACCCTGCCCCTGTGGTCGAAAATTGGAAAAATTATCCTCTTCCTGAATATGTCATAAATTCCACTCTCGCCGCCCGTGATCCGGGAGCGTGGTCTGGCGAGACCCGCTGTAATAATTTCTTTTTCCCGATATCCCTTTTTTAGCAAAAATTCAGAAAGGTTGCTCCAGCCAGCCGGGGCAAATCCTAGCATAAAATCTTTGATTATTTCCGGGCTGATTTTCCTGCTCTCAAGATAGTTCAGTGCTTGTTTGCCCTCCTCACTTTCCCTTAGAATGTGACTGTAATACTCAGCGGCAGTCTTGAGGAGATCAAACAACCTGTCTTTCTCGGAGCGAGCTTTTTCCTCTTCGGGAGTTAAAGATTCATATGTGAGCCTGTAGCCAATCCTGTCAGCCAGTTTTTCAACAGCCTCATTGAAACTCAAGCCCTCGATCTGCATCAAAAAATTAAATACACCACCGGAGGCTTTAC
>JACVIW010000292.1 GCA_015711695.1 Candidatus Geohydrothermomicrobium daggyaiense | reverse complement strand
CACCACTCTGTTCAAGCTAGCCATCTTACTCACCTTCAACCAGTATCGTCTTCGTTCTCAATACTTCATCTTTAATTTTCATTACACGCTCGAGTTCTTTTACTGCCGAACCTTCTCCTTCGAAGTTTACCACAGCGTAACGACCTTTTTCCTCCCGCTTAATCGGATATTCGAGTCTTCTCACACCCCAGTTGTCAACGCTTGTAACCCTCCCGCCCTGACGGGAAATGATACTCTTAATCTCCTCTATCAGAGACTTGAGGTTCTCCTCATCCAAATCCGGCCTGATTATCAAGAGTGTTTCATATCTACGCAAATCTACCTCCCGACTTTTAAAGTGTATCACTCAAACGCGCCACGAGGACATTTTATCAGGCTATCGGAGCAACGGGATTATAGCACCGTGAGTTCACTGGAGCAATCACGGATTGCTTTTCTTTATGAATTTTCCGTCGTGAAATTTCAAATCAATTTATGGCTCCGTACGGGTGTATAAAAACGAAAATCTTATTGCCTGATGTAGAGGCATGTCCCTCTGTGGTAAATTTGCAGTAATATGAACAATGAAAATTCTAACGGGAAAAGAGGATGTGTGGTGGCCAGTTTTAATGTGAGGAATTATCTCGAAGAGGCAGTGTCAAGTTATGTAAACGAAGCGATTCAGGAAGACCCTGAATTCTGCGGCTGCGATAAATGCCGCCTTGACGTCATCGCGCTCGCTCTTAACGACTTAAAACCGAAATACGTGGTTACCAATAAGGGTTATGTTCTTGTAAAAACGGGTGAACTAGAAGCCCAGTTTCGCGCAGACACAGTCATAGCCGTGAAAAAAGCGATGAAAATCGTCAAAGAAAATCCAAGGCACGCTCTTTGATCCTGAGCCTAACGCGGAGATGGAACTCTTGGAACTGCCTGAAGACAGAAAGTATAGGTATGAAAATTGCAAGATTTGCGGCGCCTGTCTAGCTTCATGCCCGGTCTTAAAACTTGACAGCGAAAGCGCCGCAATCGAAATGAGCAAATTAAGAGTTGGTCAAGAAAGTTATGTATTGAAGAAATGCACGACCTGTCACGACTGCGATTTTTCTTGCCCGAACGATTGCCACCCATGCAGTCTGATTTTACAGAGATGGTCTGAAATTTATTCAAAAAAAGGAATACCCGCACGGGCAAAATATTTTCTACCCCACTCAAAACCGAACTTCCGAACATATGTGATAGAAAGGATGTCGCCACGGGAGAAGGGTATTTTAAGAACGTGGAGCGATCTGACCCCACATGAGCACGTTTGCTATCCGGGCTGCAATATTATCGCAACGCCTTTGCTAACCGATAATTTATTTTTTAAAGACATGGAAATAAGGGGCGGTTTAGAGTACTGCTGCGGCGAGATGTATTACAGGATGGGGCTCTTTGAGCAGGTAAAGCAGGTTGCGAAAAAGACGGAAGCTTATTTCAAGAAGCTGGAAGCCAGAAAAGTCACAATTCTCTGCACCGCGGGCTATTACATGTTCACGAATGTGCTTCCGCATTTCGGTGCAAATTACGACTTCGAGGCTGAATCCTACCTGAATATGCTCCTTGAAAAGATACACATTGGAAACGTGAAATTCACAACGCCGCTCAACATGAAAGTGACAGTCCAGGACTCATGTTATGGAAAACAATTCGGTAGCGAGTACCTGGACATCCCACGGGAAATTCTGACGAAAGCAGGCTGCAACATTGTTGAGATGAAATACTCAAGAGAATGTATGCTGTGTTGCGGGATAGGCGCGGGATTCAGTCCTTACAGCGCATACAATCCTTTTAAAATCCTTGCCTACACCATGAGAGTCATAAAGGAAGCGAAAAAGTCCGGTGCTGAAGCAATTGCTGTTTACTGCTCGGGCTGTCTTCAGATGTTTGCCACGTGCATGACCCTATACAGGGTGGCTTTGCCCGTCTATCACATTATCGAACTCCTGCAGCTTGCATGTGGTGAAGAAGTGGAAAAGTTTTATTCACGCATAGGAAAAAGACTTCTTGTAGGCACCCTCAAACACCAAACGTTTGACCTGCTTTCAACAAAAAGGATTAAGCCTCCCACAATCATGTCTGACGAGCAGCCTACGAAACCCTGGATTTAGCACACCGACTTTTAGATACACAGGATATGGACAAGAAGAATCCAGAGAGAAATATCGAGGTAATATTCCAACCTGAGAAACGGCATGTGACAGTGTGTTCGGGTGCAACAGTTTCCGATGCCGCCCTGATCGCGGGAATAGTTCTTGACTCGCCTTGTGGTGGAGAAGGCAAATGCGGGAAATGCGTGGTGAAAGTGAAAGGGGGTATCTCCCCACCAACGACAAAAGAAATCCAGTTGCTCGGTAATAAAATTTCGCGCGGTTTTCGCTTGGCCTGTCAAACCATGATAAATGACCGGTGCACGGTATTTCTTATGGACACCGAAACCATGGAAGACAGAAAAAGCCGCATTCTTTCCCACAGAAAAAAGAAAGTCGCACTTCCACGAAACGTAATAAGTCTCTGTAAGAAACCCGCTGGCGCCGCGCTCGATATAGGAACAACAACCCTAAGTATATCAATTCTGGATCTGGAAAATGGAAAGCGACTGGCAGCCGTTTCCGCTTTTAACCCTCAGAGACAGTATGGAGCAGACGTCATGACGAGAATTTCGAAGTGTATTAAGCACAGGAAAGTGGCAAAAACCATGCAGCGGATTGTTATTGGCGCTCTCAACAATTGCATTGAACAGGCTTGCGCTGCTGGAGGAGTTGAAACGTACAGCCTGGT
>JACVIW010000291.1 GCA_015711695.1 Candidatus Geohydrothermomicrobium daggyaiense | reverse complement strand
CAAAAAACTTATTACTCTTTTCACTTCCTTTAGATTCACCCATTTCGATCACCACAAGACAAACAAACCATATAACCCTACTGGTTAAACAACACTTTCACCATTTTCTCCTCCATCACAATAACGAATAAACCTGCAGACCGTCTTTAAACCATGGCAAAATTTCTGTCAAACGAAGCAATACTATCGGATAGCTTTTCTGTGATAGAATTCGGGCAACACCGCTGGATTCAACATCGGAAAGGAGACCGTGATGGCAAAATTCAACAAAGAAGATAGGCCAGAGGTCACCCCTGAACAGATGTACGAAATTGCCACCAGAGTCGCGGAAAGGACTCTCAACGATCCCGAAATTTCCAAAAAGATACGCGATGCGGGTCTTATAATGCGCTTTGAGTATCATGATGAAGAGCGGTGGGGACCTGACGTTGTTCCCGAAATCACGGTTGATTGCACGAAAGATCCAGTTCAAATCATCACAGGCCCCTGTGATGTTAAACCTAATCTCCAGATGTCAATGGAAGCGCTTACGGCCCATCTTTTCTGGATGCAGAAACTGAACCTCATGACAGCGTTAACAAGAAAGCAGATAAAAGCTAAGGGTCCCATTCAGAAAGCAATGAAACTTCTTCCGCTTTTAAAAGTTTTTCATGAGAATTACAAAGCTGTCTTAAAGGAGCTTGGAAGGGATGACCTCCTCGCGTTTCCACCCGACTGAAAAGCGCTTATTTCAAAACAGTAGAATTATTCATAAGAAAAGAGGGACATGTGAAAACGCATCAACGTCCACAAGACCCATATCCGTTATCCTGAGCCGCGGTATCACTGGAAGAGCGAGAAAGCTCATAACCATGAAGGGATGTTCTACCGCGCAACCGATCGCCTCGGCCTCTTTTTCACAAGCGCTTTGCATTTCAGAAACTCTCTCAACAGGCATATCCGACATCAGCCCCGCTATTGGTAAAGGTAACTCCGCAACACATGATCCGTTTACCGCGACAACTTGCCCCCCTTTCAACTCAACAACTCTTCTGACCGCGCAGAGAATATCCTCATCAGAAGCGCCGACAGCGATGATATTATGAGAATCGTGAGCTACACTCGAAGCTAGCGCGCCCCTTTCAAGCCCAAATCCCCTTACAAGCCCGACGCCAACGTTGCCGGTCCCTTTATGTCTTTCAAATACAACAACTTTTAGCACATCTCTTTCTGTATCGTAGAACAAATCTTTTCTTGACGACTCTACCGGCAGCAATTCGATATCCGTCATTATTTGACCCTCAACAAGCCTTATGACCCTCGCCGATGACCCTTTCGGAAAAACGTCAAGTTTTGATTTTTCGATATCGGCCACATTAAAAGTCGACTCATGGATTGCCGATTCAGCCTCTACATCAAAAACAGGCTCATATGCCGCCCCAACAAGCGTTCCGGCCTTAAAAACCATTGATATTTCCATTGCTTCAAGATCATCTAGCACTATTATGTCCGCGATGCGACCAGGGGCAATCGCTCCACGATCGCTCAAGCCAAACCTCTCGGCGGCATTTACCGTCGCAAGTTGAATCGCGGTGACAGGAGAAATGCCTAGCGCGATAGCATCGCGAACTATTGAATCCACATGACCCCTTTCCATCAGGTCAGCCGGATGGCGGTCATCAGTGCACAGGCAGAACCTCGATGGGTCACCCGAAAGGACAGCGGGGACAAGATCGGCAAGGTTCCGAGCCCCTGTCCCTTCTCTCAGGAAAACGTACATTCCCTTCTTTATCTTCTCGCAGGCTTCGTCGGGGTCCGTGCACTCATGGTCTGAATCGGGACCCGCGAGTATATATGTTGAAAGCTCTCTGCCGCGCAGCCCTGGCGCATGTCCATCAACCGGCTTACCTTCAAACAGAGCAATCTTAGAAAGTACGTCTGGAAGTCCGTTTATGACGCCAGGGTAATTCATTACCTCACCAAGACCAATTACCCCCGGCTCATGCATCATCTCCTCGAGTTCGGTAACTCCTATAATCGCTCCGCTCGTTTCAAGATTGGTGGCGGGGACGCAACTCGGAAGCATTACGAAAACGTCCAGGGGAACCAGCCTGGACTCACTAAGAATGTATTTTATACCCCGGGTACCCAGAACGTTCGCGATTTCATGGCAATCAGTCACAACCGTCGTGGTGCCTCTTGGAACCACTGCCCTCGCAAACTGAGAAACAGAAACCATGGAACTCTCCAGGTGAACATGTGAATCAATCAAACCTGGAGCGATATATCTGCCTTCAAGGTTAATTACTTTTTTCGCTTTCGTAAAACCTTCAAGCCCCACTATGACCCCATTCTTGACTGCAACACTTGCCCGATGAACTGTGCCGGATAAGACATTAACCAGCATGCAGTTTTCAAGCAGCAGGTCTAGCTCTCCTTCACCCCTTGCGTAGACTAAAAGATCTTCCCTAATCATCTTTAGCCTCCAGCATTATTTATGGTTTGTGTATTAGATTTCTTCATTAATATAAGATGCAATTTAGTTCCTGATGCCAGGAGCTAGAACAGGTGATTTTCTCCGCCTAGAAAAAACCTACCCGAATTTCTCACGTCTCGCCGCTCTTTGCGCTGAAAAATACCAGATCACACAGATCAGCGAGAACGCCACAAGAACAGCAGCAATATCATACGATATTCCAAAACGACTTTTTACCACCTGCTCAAACATTGATGGAATCGGATGAAACACGACAGCCGGAAGTCCCTTATTCGGTGGGAAAAGCGCTTTTGAAGCGTGAGAGATAACACTGTCGTATACAAGTCGGGGAAAGGTCCCAAAAAAAAGCAAGGAAGAGCCAATCAGTAAAGAAACGCCGTTCGCAAAAGGCGAT
>JACVIW010000290.1 GCA_015711695.1 Candidatus Geohydrothermomicrobium daggyaiense | reverse complement strand
TCCATGGTATTGTTGACGGTTTCAATGCAGTTTTGAGGTTCATCGGGCGCGCGGCGGTTTTTGCCGTGCTCATTGCGCTGCTGTTGTGGGCGGTGTACTATTTTGTAGTCGCAAAGAAAAGAACCTCAAAGAATGAAAGCAAATAGCAGCTGTGATGAGGTTCTTGTGCCTATTCGATAGTAGGTTATCTAAAGAGGCAATGGAGGTAAGAATTTGTGTGAGTCAAACGCTTTTCTGAAAACCCAGGATGGCGAGGAGTTTGTTATGGAGGATGTTGTTTTAGTGGAAACATCAGGAAGTAAAATTCGCCTCACAAACATAATCGGTGAAGTGATTGAGGTAGAAGGAACTATCGAAGAGATCACTTTTCTCGATCATAAGATTGTCATATCGAAATAAGTGAATTCCTCAACGCCCTTTACGTGCTTAAATTACCCTGAAGAGCATTTCAGCAATTATCAGGCGATTTAATTCTCGATAAAGGGCTCTCCTTTCAATAAATCCAGTGACCCCGACATGCTTTTACAACGTTTCTTCCAATTTAAGAAAGTTAAGAAAGAACCAGTAGTTTTCCATAGTTATATGGGGGAGGACAACCGGGCTTCGGAACCGGGTCCCGACAAGCTCGGCGTATCAGACCTCATTGCGGCAACTCTTGGGGATATTTGGATGGTCCAAATACTTAACCCAGAGCCGTACCCGGTTGTCCGTATTGGTGATGGCAACCGATAGACCGGGTCAACCGGATTGGACCGGTTGCCTGTCGGATGAGAAGCGGTACCTCGATTAATATAATCGCACTCATCCTGGTATAGATCAACGGGAAAGTGTGCTATCGGCGGAAAAAAAATCGGCACGGCGACGCATAAGGGGATAAATGGACTCCTTGAACACCCTTGATTTTATATGTTCAAGAGCTTCTTCAATTCGGCGCTTTGCCGCCGGCTCATGGGTACTTTGCTGTTGATTTTATCGTTCATCGTCAATTCGTAAGCGGAGGCTCCGTGTTTGGTTATTTCCTTTACCCGTCGGAGGTTAACAATATAACTTCTATGAGCCCTGAAGAACTTCTCTCTGTCAAGAACTTTTTCAAGTTCGCCCAGTGTATGATCTGATAAGAATTTACCTTCGTCCGTGTGAATATAGGTTGAATCACGCTGGATGTTTATAAAGACTATCGTGTCCGGATCTATCAAAACTATTTTTTCTCCCTTTCTTGCAGGAATAGGGTTTATACCTCTTGCTTCACGCGAAGATGCTCTTCTGCTGCTGCGCTTAATGACCGCTTCAACTCTAGCCATTAATTCAAGCGAACTAAAGGGTTTGGTAACGTAGTCGTCGGCTCCCCCCCTTAAGCCTTGAATTTTGGAGACTTCGTCCGCAAGAGCAGTAAGGATGATGATAGGTATGTCTTTACCAATAGGGTGATCGCGAATTCTCGAGAGAGTTTCCCAGCCGCTAACCTGAGGGAGAAGGACATCGAGAAGTATCAGATCGGGTGGCGATTCTTTTACCTTGTCAATGCATTCTTTCCCATCTCTGGCGATATCAACCTCATAGCCCTCGAGCTTGAGGCTTTTGATAACGGTTTCGCTTATCAATTCGTCGTCTTCAACAAGCAGTACCTTTTTCTTTTCAGTAGTCATTTCTCCCAAATTGCTATTGTTTTCGGCGATCCATAAAATATGAGCTCGACGTGAAGCGCATCGAGTACTCGAGAACTTCGTCTGCAATCTCGATCGCTTCCCATCTTGAGTTTATCTTTCGCGTTGCATTAGAACAACCCCCGATGTGGACTGTCATTATCGGAATGTTTTGTTCAGCGCCTCTTCTGGTAAGTGTCGTGATCGAGCCTCTCACCAGGTCACTGAGTGAGTAATATTTTTTTATGCTTTGATCAAATAACCTCATTATAGAATGTGCGAAAATATCCGCCCTTTCCGGGACAGTCACCACTGCCAGTTTACCTATCCCTACAAGACTTGCGAAATCTTTTTTGCTACCCTCTTTTTTGATAACTTCTCTTATAATCTCTCCTGCGAGTTTTAGTACCCTTTCGAAGTTGTCATCCCCGTAAACAAGTCTATACTGTCTGAGACCTTTTAGTGCAACAAACAGCAGCGCGAATGGATTTTGTTCTTCCAATCTCTCCTCTACTGCGTCGAGAAATGCAAGTAATCCGGGAAGGTGAGTTAGATTATCGACGTCATGAGTTCGGTGACTGCGGAGGAGGTTCATTTCTATTCTCGCGAAGAGTTCCTCGAACTCAAATGGCTTGCTTATGAAATCGTCGCCCCCGGCATTCATCGCCGCAATTTTGTCCTCGAGACCTTTTCTTGCGGTTAAAAAAATGACCGGAATCATTCGTACCCGCTCGTCTGACTTTATCCTTCTGCACAGCTCATAACCATCTATGTCAGGAAGCATTACATCACAGAGAATAAGATCGGGGTTTTCCTCGTAAACCTTGTCAAACCCATCAGACGCATTCAGAGCAAGGCTCACTTCGTAACCTTCCATCCTCAGATTCAGGGCTATCAGTTCTGCGATACTCTTATCATCTTCTATCAGTAGAATTTTCTCTGTCATTGACTCACTTGTTTTATCAACCGCAAGCATTTTTCTTTATGACCGCCGCAATCTTTCGGAATGTTTTCAATGCCCGTGCGCCATTTCATTAAAGCCGAACGCAAAAATATTTTATTCCAAAAATAGCACGTAAAGCCAGATTGGCTTGCCCTGCTGTTATCTGCGATTGCCAGTCAGTTGCTGTGTCTATCCAAATATCCAAAGCAGCGCCGAAAATATTTTTTCGCTCTATACTCTTGAGAAAGAATATTTCAAATTTAGTAACTTTTTCAATGTTTTTCCC
>JACVIW010000289.1 GCA_015711695.1 Candidatus Geohydrothermomicrobium daggyaiense | reverse complement strand
CGCTGAAGCACAGGGTGGAAAGACATATTGATAAGCTGGAGCATTTATGCATGAACGTATTGTCCAGCCCCATCTGGGAGAGAGCGAAGAATGCCCGCCGTGCTTTCAGGGAAATGCCATTTTCGGTAAATCGCAACGGAACAGTGATGACGGGATATATTGACCTCGTGATCGAGGAAGAGGATGGAGTGGCGATAATTGATTATAAGTCAGACAACGTCAGCAAAGAAGAAGTGAAAGACCGTGCCGATTTTTACAGGAAGCAAGCCGAGTTTTATCGCGAAGCAATTAAGCACGCGGGAATTCCGGTAAAGGACGTTATATTGTTCTTTGCAAATCCCAAAATACAAGTGAGATTGAGTTCCTAAAAAGCGTGGCATGCTTGAAATAAAACCACGCTATTACTTCCTTACAGTTAAGTTTTTTCATCACATATAGAAGTTATCCTGCTTACCCAAGCAAGATCTACGATTACACCACGCCCGGAAAGATGCTCTTATAAAGCCTATTAGTCTCTTTTTATCTTTTGAGCAAGTGAATCAGAGGACAGGAGAGTAATTGGATAAAATTATAAACTTGAATAATGCTGGGTCAATAAATTCAAAGCACGGTAAGGATAGAAGCCGGTAGGAAAAAGTTATGAAAGAAGAACCAGAGAGAGTTAGAGCAGAGAATCAGGTTTTCGAGTTCCACGCGCCTGAAAAGCTGATATTTGGTAAAGGTCTCGCTTCAAAGGCCGGAAAGGAGGCGAAGAAATTAGGGGGAAAAAGGGTCCTCTTAATCACAGATGAAGGTGTTTTGAAAGCCGGGCTGGTAGACGACGTGAAAGCGGGTGTCCTTGATGAGGGACTTTCGCTCGTCTCCATATACTCAGAGGTCCCCCAGGATTCAGATATAGAAACATGCTCTCAAATTGGCGTGATGGCAAGAAAAAAATCGGTTGATACTATTATTTCTGTTGGTGGGGGAAGCGTTATCGACACAGCAAAACTCTCAAACATTCTAATCTCCTGCGGCGGCGAACTCTTCGAGTACCTTACCGGGAAGCGTATTTTGAAAGGACCGCTTAAACCCCACATTACCATCCCAACAACAGCAGGCACAGGTTCAGAGGTGGGGCTCGCCGCGATAGTGAGAGACAGTAAAAGCAAAAGAAAATTTCCCTTTGCAAGCAGGCATCTTGTTCCGGATATAGCGATTCTCGACCCATTGATGACAGTGACGCTCCCCCCAACTCTTACCGCTTACAGCGGAATTGATGCCCTGACACATGCGGTTGAGGCTTATACATCTACCATGGCAACACCGTTATCCGAAAGCTTTTCCAGGGAGGCGTTCCGAATCATCGTCGAATACCTGCCAAAAGCTTTTGAAGAAGGATCAAACATTGAGGCGCGGGGACAAATGCTTATCGCTGCGAGCTTATCAGGATTCGCACTATCTCAGGTAAAATCCCTTGGGATCTGCCACGCGATGGCCCATGCTCTCGGAGGAGTTGCTTCGATTCCGCATAGTCTTGCCTGCGCTATAGTTCTTCCAGTATGCATGAAGTATAACCTGGACCACTGTGCCAAGCGTTACAGAGAACTCGCCTCCGAAATTGAACCGTCTTTGCTATGCGATGACACCCATGAAGCAGGAATCAGGGCGGTCGAAGCGATAACCGGTTTCATAAGAAGATTTGGAATCCCTAGAGACCTTACAGGATTCGGAGTAAATTCCGACCATCTCGAAACCTTAACCGAAGCCGCAATGTCAGACGTCCAGATCTACGGAAACCCGAGACCCCCAACTCGTGAAGAAATCCGTGACCTTTTCCGCCTTCTGCTTTAATTGCTTTTCCGCCCGTAATCTGGTTCCGGGCACCGGATTACAGTTTTTTAACAATCAGGGTTCGTGATGGGCTAACTCAGGTAAGCTCGAACGGCAGTTTCTCGATACACGAAAGCCATCTGGCGATCTGCTTCTTTTCTTGCACGTCATATTTCTCTGGAATCGCTTTTTCCTCCATAATCGAGGAACTTTCGCCATGTACCCCCGCGTACTGATACACTTCGGCAATCGAGAAACAGGTGTAATCACTTACCTCCGCGTAAATTTGTATATGTCCTATGGCGAAACGCCGTCAACACGCTTCATGTATTCACGCAAAAGCCCACAAACCTTCTCGCTTACCGTCCACTCATCATATGGGAGGGCTGCGGGAAGCCCACCGGAAATCTCGCAAAAATCTGATATAAGTGATAAAGACAGAGCCCTGCGTGCCAGCGGACAACATTGCTATAAATGATATTTGGAACTGAATGCCAGAGGGCATCTTCGTTGACTATACCGCCGCCGCAATACCGCATCCACAAAAGAGCTCTCGTGCGCTTATTAATTCAGCTAGATTGCTTTCTACATAGTCCTCGCCCTCAATTCCACTGTATTCAATCACAAAAGCAGCGCTGCAAGGAATGACATCCGTTACAGCCAGTTTGCATCACGTATGAGAGTGCCAGCGTAAAAGTGAAAAGAGCACGCTATCTGGCCCCTGAACTCTGTTTCGCCGCAGATAAAAACTCTATCCCGGGGCACTAACACATCATCTAAAATAGTGAGTGTTTCTATCTCTTACCGTAGCAGAGTCCTGCAGACTCAGGAAGTCGACACGATATGACGCCCTTTACAAACGAGCCACATTCCTAAAAAGTCAGATGGTGCAGCGAAATCGACCACCCACTCACCGTCATAGAGACAAAGAAACCTGGTTGGTATGACTATAATCCAATCCCGTCAGCGAGCGGCGCAAAACGAGCTGTGCGCTTTTGCCTCGCGAACCACAATTCCGTCGCCGCTCTTCTCCACAACACGCAGGTAAAAGTCATGGTCAGACTACTCACTCGGTTTTACTAGCCAGTGATAATTGACATCAGTTTGGGC
>JACVIW010000288.1 GCA_015711695.1 Candidatus Geohydrothermomicrobium daggyaiense | reverse complement strand
TTTCACCATGACGCGGGCTTATGTTGGTCACTATTCCGCCCGCTTCGAGGATTCCGTAATAAGAAATTATCATCTGGGGAGAATTCGGAAGCATTACCGCAACCCTGTCACCTTTTGAGATACCCATGTCTTTCAATGCTGTAGCAAGTTTTCTCACATGGTCTCTGAGCTCGGAGTACCTCATTTTCTGGTCGAAAAAAACGGTAGCGACGTTTTCTTCGTATCTTATGCAGGCAAGTTCGAGCAGCTCAAAAAGAGGTATTTCTGGATACCTGATGGTTTCCGGTACAAAATAGTCATAGTGCTTCAACCATAACTTTTCCATGACAAGCCCCCTTTTGGATCGCGAGGTACCGTTTTCCTAGAGTGGTTTTGCGTAAAGTATAAGCATTCAGGTGATATTTTGGAAGATATTTACGAGTTTTATTCGCGTCTGCTGTAGTTTTTCTTTTCCAGTTAATTCAAATAATTTTCTTCTCACAAATTGGCTAAATGCAGACATTCCGGGGAAAAATTTGTAAAACATTATTTGCATAACCGAAGAAGTATGGATGATTTGATTCTTCGCTGTGTTATTCCCGACATTCCTTTTGAGTTACCTTTGTCGTGTTCGAGATAATAATCTTCATTTAGACTATAATACGCGTTGATTCTCTGTTGGAAGGTGCTGTGAGCGCTATGGATATAGAAAAAGCAGTATCGGAGCAGATGGAATTGATATCTATGGGCGCCGTCGAGATTATTCCCGTTGAAGAGCTCAGGGAAAAGATAAAGAGGTCCATAGAATCATCCAGACCTCTGACTGTTAAGCTTGGTGTTGACCCGACAAGACCTGACCTGCACCTGGGGCATTCTGTGCCTCTTACGAAACTTAAGCATTTTCAACAGCTCGGTCACCAGGTAGTGCTGATAATAGGCGATTTTACAGCCCTTATCGGTGATCCAAGCGAGCAGGATGAGACAAGACCGGTGCTATCACCTGAGGATGTTGAGGCGAATGCCCGAACATATGTAGAGCAAGCATCCAAGATAATTGACACCTCGAGGGCAAGGATTGTGAGAAATAGTGAGTGGCTTGCTCCGCTGTCATTCAGGGATGTGATACAACTGGCAAGCAAGTTTACTGTGGCAAGGATAATGGAACGAGATGATTTCAGCAGAAGGCTGAAGGAAAACAGGCCGCTCGGCCTTCATGAATTTTTGTATCCGCTGATGCAGGCTTACGACTCAGTCGCTCTTGACGCCGACGTTGAAATTGGGGGAACTGACCAGAAATTTAATCTGCTCGCGGGAAGAAACCTTCAGAAGTCACTGGGTAAATCCCCTCAATGCATAATAACTCTTCCTCTTCTTGTTGGAACCGATGGGGTCCAGAAAATGAGCAAGAGCTTATCAAATGATATCAGTTTGACCGATCCACCTGATGAGATGTTTGGAAAGGTGATGTCGATTTCTGACGAGGTAATGTGGGACTATTATGCGCTAATTTCCGGTCTCAAGCCGCGCGATATAGAAGAAATAAGAATGGCTGTGGAGGCCGGTGAAATAAGCCCCCGCGATGCGAAAGAGAGACTGGCAATTGAGATAGTCAAAAGATATTACAGCGAAAAAGAAGCATTTTCCGCGGCTGAGGAATTCAAAAGAATTTTTCGAGAGCGAAAAGTGCCGACTGAGGTTCCTGTTTATGTGCTCGATCCTGCCGATTTCCCGGATGCGAAAGTCTGGATAGTGGACTTGCTGGTCAGAGTGAATTTTGCCACTACAAAAAGCGAAGCGCGGAGATTGATTCACGAGGGCGGAATAAGTATTGATGGGGAATCGGTCAGGGATGTTAATCTTGAGGTGAATCCGCAGGATCTCAAGGGCAAGATAATACAGAAAGGAAAGAGAACTTTTATAAAGATCGAACTCAAATAATACGATAGTAATAATGAAAATTCTTTGTTAATACGGGGTTTTTTGCATTGACATAGCTTTTGAATAGTGCTAAATTATACTTCGAATCAAGTCAGTAATAATTGATACTTGACAATGTGAAATCGTGCGGCTGTAACCGGAAGGTCTCACCTAGTGGCCAGAGAAGGAGGCTTTTAGGTTCAGCGCTTTTTTATGATTTAAATTTCTTAACGAGGAGCACCTTGAAAACTGAACAGTGGGCGGCCTGTGACCGATTACTCCGATGAATCAGTTTTCCACGGAGAGTTTGATCCTGGCTCAGGACGAACGCTGGCGGCGTGCCTAACACATGCAAGTCGAACGGGATCTGCTACTGTAGCTTGCTACGCTGCAGATCCAGTGGCGAACGGGTGAGTAACACGTGGGTAACCTACCCTGGAGACCGGGATAACAAGGGGAAACCCTTGCTAATACCGGATATCCTGTCTTTCCCGCATGGCATCGACAGAAAAGGTTGGTTTTCCTTCCGCTCCAGGATGGGCCCGCGGCCCATTAGCTAGTTGGTGAGGTAATGGCTCACCAAGGCGACGATGGGTAGCCGGCCTGAGAGGGTGTCCGGCCACACTGGGACTGAGATACGGCCCAGACTCCTACGGGAGGCAGCAGTGGGGAATATTGCGCAATGGGCGAAAGCCTGACGCAGCGACGCCGCGTGGGCGATGAAGGCCTTCGGGTTGTAAAGCCCTGTCAGGGGGGACGAAGGCGAAAGCTGACGGTACCCCCAGAGGAAGCCCCGGCCAACTACGTGCCAGCAGCCGCGGTAAAACGTAGGGGGCGAGCGTTGTCCGGATTCATTGGGCGTAAAGAGCACGTAGGCGGCCTGTCAAGTCAGGTGTGAAAACCCGCAGCTTAACTGCGGGACTGCACTTGAAACTGGCAGGCTAGAGTCCAGTAGAGGAAAGTGGAATTCCCGGTGTAGCGGTGAAATGCGCAGATATCGGGAAGAACACCGGTGGCGAAGGCGGCTTTCTGGGCTGAGACTGACGCTGAGGTGCGAAAGCTAGGGGAGCGAACAGGATTAGATACCCTGGTAGTCCTAGCCGTAAACGATGGGCACTAGGTGTGGGAAGTGTCAACTCTTTCCGTGCCGAAGC
>JACVIW010000287.1 GCA_015711695.1 Candidatus Geohydrothermomicrobium daggyaiense | reverse complement strand
TCATCACCTCATGTCCGAAATGCCTTATTCATTTCAGATGCGCTCTTTCAGGCAGAGTAGGGACAGACAGGGAACAAATTGATATCGAGACTCGTGATATCACTGGTCTGGTTCGGGAAGCGCTCCTTGAGTGAACACTAAATAGGTTATTTGCCATAACTCTCGTATAATTCTTTACGTAGGGCTTTTGAAAATATAAAAGACAGAGAAAATTATTGTGTGGCATATACGAAAATATTTTGATTCAAATAATAGATCGGATCACATGTTATGGATAATATGTCTAAATGACAATCTTTTTAGTATAAGTATTTTAGGCTGGCGAACATGAGTCAGGAGTGGTCATAATTGTCCGAAGACGTGCTTATCATAGGCGGTGGAGTATGCGGCATTCAAGCTGCGCTTGACCTTGGCGACAAGGGCTTCAATGTCTGGATGGTTGAAAAAGAACCGTCCATTGGCGGAAGAATGGCTCTTCTGGACAAAGTCTTCCCCACAAATGATTGCTCAATCTGCATCCTCGCTCCAAAGATGATCACATGTTTCAACCATCCAAAAGTTAACGTTCTCACATGTTCCGAAGTCGAGCACGTTACCGGGAGCGCTGGAAACTTCGAAGTCACCATAAGAAAAAAGGCAAGATACGTGGATGAAAAAAAATGCACCGGGTGTGATGCCTGCACTCAGGCTTGCGTATTGAAAGGAAAAATTCCTGACGAGTGGAATGAGGGTTTCGGAACAAGATCTGCCGCCTATATCCCATTCATGCAAGCTGTGCCGCGGGTAGCAATTATAGACTCTGAAAAGTGTCTTTACCTCACGAAAAAAAAGTGCAAGAAAGAATGCGAGGCTGCATGCCAGAGAGGCGCGATCGATTTCGATATGACAGATGAGATTATCACAAGGAAATTCGGGGCTATAATAGTCGCTATCGGGCTGGTCATGTTCGACCCCAGTGAGGTCACGGAATACGGTTACGGTCGCTTCGATAACGTCATTCACAGTATGGAATACGAACGCCTCATAAATGCG
The DNA here is from genome assembly GCA_015711695.1 of Candidatus Geohydrothermomicrobium daggyaiense. Classification (GTDB taxonomy): domain Bacteria; phylum Actinomycetota; class Geothermincolia; order Fen-727; family JACVIW01; genus Geohydrothermomicrobium; species Geohydrothermomicrobium daggyaiense. The sequence continues at coordinate 2,029 of JACVIW010000287.1, read as the reverse complement.
AGCGGCCCTACTGGCGGCCACCTGAAACGGAAATCTGATGGCGAAAGACCGAAAAGAATTGCATACATACAATGCGTGGGCGCAAGGGACTTGAGAACCGGTCATCCCTACTGCTGCAGCGTCTGCTGCATGTACGCAACAAAAGATGCGATGCTTGCTTATATGCACCACGACGATACGGAGAACTATATTTTTTACACCGACTTAAGAGCTTTTGGCAGGGGTTTTGACGAATATATAAGAAGGGGAGCGCAGGAGTACAAGATTAAATACATAAGATCCAGACCGGGCGAAATCACAGAAGACCCGATCAGCAAAAACCTGTATGTTTGGTATGACACGCCAGGGAAAGGTGTATCCAGCATGGAAGTGGACATGGTCGTTCTTTCAACAGCTTTTGTTCCCAACCCCTCCGCGAAAAGGCTTGCGCAGATCCTCGGCGTGGAAGTTGATGAGTACGGTTTCTTCAAAGCATCCGATGACTTGCTCGCGCCAATGGATTCCACCGTTCCCGGCATATTCATTGCCGGCGCATGTACAAGACCGATGGACGTAACGGACGCCGTCACTCAGGGCGGCGCCGCTGCGGATAGAGCGGCACAGGTTTTAACGGAGGCAGCAGGAAAAATAACTGTTGCCTGAGGCATCGAGAACAAGGAGGCAAGAAATGGCACCAGCAAAGAAAACCGCTGCGAAGAAGAGCGCCGCGAAGAAGCCTGCTAAGAAAGCGGCAGCAAAAAAGAGTTCAGGCGGCTCCAGATGTGCTTCCAAGAAAGCATCAGCCAAAAAGCCAGCAAAGAAACCTGCTGCTAAAAAGAGCGCCGCTAAGAAGAGCGCCCGTTAATCTTGTCTTTAAATTGAATCTGTCGCTTGACGGGAACGCTTTCACAGGCTGAGAAGCGTTATTGTGTGCGCTTGAAAGAGCGCTAATTCACGATTTGTAATCAAAACGATGGGGTTGCTTTTAGGATGATAGGAGATATAAAGAAGGAGTCCACAGTAGATAATCTTAATAGAAGCGATGAGGTTAATTCCTCTCAGAAAGAAAAGCCACGCATAGGAGTATTCATCTGCCACTGCGGAGTAAACATCGCCGGCTTCCTTGACGTCGAGGAAGTTACCGAATACGCGAAAACCCTCCCGAATGTCGTTTTCGCGATGAGGAATCTCTACACGTGCGCAGAGGACGGCATATCAGCTATAAAAGAAGCGATAAAGGAGCATAATCTGAACCGCGTCGTCGTCGCGTCCTGCACTCCGCGAACACACGAGCCACTTTTCAGGGCAGCCTGCGAGGAAGCCGGACTGAATAAGTATTTGTTTGAGTTCGCAAACATACGGGACCAGTGCTCATGGGTGCATATGAACGAATGGGAAAAAGCCACCGAGAAAGCGAAAGACCTCGTACGCATGAGCGTTATGAGGGCATCAATGCTCGAGCCTCTTGAAGAGACAACCATCTCCATCCATCCAGCGGCCCTTGTCATAGGCGCGGGCATCAGTGGTATGACATGCGCTCTTTCAATCGCCTCACAGGGTTTTGATGTTTTTCTTGTCGAAAAAGAAAACCATGTCGGCGGGATGCTTCGTTACCTTCACAGTCTCACCCCGACCGGCGCCAACCCGGATGAGATAATCTCAAGATACCTTGAGCGCGTTATGTCAAACGAACGCATCCGCGTTTTCACGGGCGCGACCATCGAGTCAATTGACGGTTACTTCGGGAATTTTGAAATTACCCTCTCTTTTCATGACAGAGAAGAGCGCTTCAAGGTAGGAACAATCGTGGTTGCCACCGGCGCTGAGGAAATGAAACCCAATGGGCTTTATGGATTTGGCGAACTGGACGGCGTGATCACGCAGGACGCAGTGCCGACCGTGGCGGCCCTCCTCACCTCCCGGTGCACCCTCACCGACCTGGGCTCGTTCCAGCAGTTCGACGGCATGCTCATCGACACGCTCCCCGTCAGCGGCGTGCGGACGATTCCCGGCACGCTCACGATCACGCCGCCGAACTACTCGATGAACG
>JACVIW010000286.1 GCA_015711695.1 Candidatus Geohydrothermomicrobium daggyaiense | reverse complement strand
TGCGTTCTTTTTATCCCCGGCTGGAAGAAGCCCGATCCGGATATTGGCATAATAACTAGATTTGCTGTCGGTACGAAAGAGAACGCGTCAATTTTTCTTCACGCGACCGCCTGGGCGACCATGGCCTGGGCGATACTCGGTGACGGCGATACGGCGATGCATTCCTATCGCTCGGTGTTGCCGAACATAAGGTCTCACGAGGATGGGGACAGATACAAATCAGAGCCATACGTCTATGCTGAATACATTATAGGACCGGAGTCTGAATACTTCGGAGAGGGCTCACATTCTTGGTTTACGGGAAGCGCATGTTGGCAGTGGCATGTCTTCTGGGGTTACATACTGGGTATCAGACCAGTGTTTAACGGTCTGAAGATTGACCCATGCTTGCCGAGCTACTGGGAGGCGATATCAGCGCGAAGGTGGTTCAGGGGAGCAATATATGAAATCGAAATAGACAAGCCGAAAGGGGTCTGTAAAGGGGTTAAAAGCATTATAGTGGACGGTGAGGTCCTGGATTCCGACATTATTTTCCCTCACAGTGATGGAAAGGTGCATAGCGTCAAGGTTGAGATGGGTTGAGCATGAGAAAGGGGTGAGTCAATTGTGCGCATACCGCTACGCCACCGGAACATGGATTTATGGCACGGTTGGCGATAGATATATCCTGACCGGTTACAGACGGGGCTTACCGATAGAAGAGAGGATTGAGAGGATATCCCGAATAAATGGAATAAGCGGCCTTGAAATGATTTATCCGGCTGATTTTGAGCCCGGTGTGGAAAGTTTGGCTGAAATTATCAGAGAAAAAGGGCTCGAATGCGCGATCGTTGGGGTTGACCTTACAGGTGATCCAATCTGGCAGTTTGGCTCTTTTTCCAGTCCTGACTTTGAGGTTCGTTCCCGTGCGGTCGAATTGACGCTCAGGACTATCGAGGCCGCTGACGCGCTTGAAGCGCCCGCGATAAACATTTGGCCTGGTGAGGACGGTTATGACTATCCCTTTCAGGTTGATTACAGGGCAAGATGGGAAAGGTTCAAAAGCTGTATTGTAGAAATCGCTTCTCAAAGAAAAGACAAAAGAATTTGCCTTGAATATAAGCCGAGAGAGCCCAGAGCGAGATCTCTTATTGCCACAGCGGCTTCCGCGGCTTTGATGTGTAATGAAATAGGGCTTGACAATGTTGGGGTAACGATCGATGTTGGTCACGCTCTTCAAGCCGGGGAGAACATTGCCGAATCGCTTTCGATGCTTTCGGCGCTCGGTATTCTTTACCACGTTCATCTTAATGACAATTACGGGTCATGGGATGATGACATGATGGTTGGCTCTGTTCGCCTTATTGAGTTCCTCGAGATGCTTTACTATCTCAGGACAATTTCCTATGAAGGGTGGCTTTCAATAGATGTCTATCCATACCGTGAGGACCCTGCTCATGTTGTTGAGGGTAGCATCAGAATCCTTGATAAACTCAATAAGGTGCTTGAGTCGGTGGGCGTTGATGAGATAGGTCGTTTCTTGGAGAAGGGAAGCGCTATACCTTTGTTATCGAATCTGCTCGACGCTGTTATTCGGGGGTAGCTTGGTAAGCGACGCAAGGTTTTGCCATGAAATGATTTTTAGGAAATAATCTCAGATTGTGCTAAATATTGGTAACAAGCGCGTAGTCAGTTGTTTAGTGGTTTTCCTCCGTGTCATGGAAATTTGAAGGAAAAAGAAAGGAGTTTTTATGCCGGATAGATATGACGATAAATTGTTGCCTGAGGCGAAAAGAGTGTATGGGGTCAGAAAACTGCCTCACAAGTTCTGCCCTTACTGCGGTACAAGAAATGAAGCGCAAAATGAGAATTGCGAAAACTGCGGTAAAGATATCTCCTGGATAAAGATTCCGGAGCCCTCTGTAAAAACGGAGTCACTTCCAGTTGAGAAGGTGAAAAAGCCTGAGAAGGAAAAGAAGCCTTTTTCAAGAAAGCGCGTGATTTTTGTGATAGTTGCCGCGATAACAGCTGTTATCATTGCGCTCCTGGTGATATTTTTGACATCCTCAAAAGGCTCGGGGTTTGGTCTTTCGCTTCTGGGGTTAGGGATTGCCTGTTTTTGCGCGGGTTTTCAGTTCCCGTGGCAGGATATTATCTTTATAGCGGGCAGGTGGCCAGACCGATGCACTCTCTCCCGAAGCGCCAGCCACTCCTCGCGTTATAGTAGAGCCACAATCCATCTCTGACCCGCTTTACGTCCAGTTGATATACGAGAGCCCTTTTCCATGCCCGACCCCCGGGTGAGATGACGGGCTTTTCATGAATTTTCTCCCATTTGATTCCATCTTCGGAAAGTAAGGCAAGGATGGCGGATCTCGTTTTTCCGGACTCATCGGAATATATGCCGTTGTTGAAGCCGATGAAGCCTTCGATCCCGGGAAGTCGTATTACCTTAAGCGCTCCTGCCCCGAGGTTTCGGTATGGCTCATTTGGATCCGGAGAAATTATGGGTTCTTTTCTTTTCTCATACGGTCCTGATATTTCACTTGCCCTCGCGACTCCGACGTGAAGAGGCTCGCAGAAACCGAGGTCAGGTAAAAACACAAGCCCTGCGCTGTAATAGAGAAGGTACTCGCCATTGTTTTTGACGAGGCAGGGATTTCCGCAAGTGTGTCCGAGCCGCTTCTCCCATGGCAGTTCCGGCTTGAGCAATATTCTTTTGTCGCTCCAGTTTCGAAGGTCTGTGGAAGACCTTATGACTATGCGAGACTTGAACATCGGTATTTCGAATTCCTCACAGAGAAGGAAGTGTGTCTGTTTTTCTCTGAGCACGTAAGCGCGCATCCCGGGGCAGACTCTGCCGACCCTCCGCCAGTTTATTCCGTCGCAGGATGTGTAATGCTGGATAGCGAATATCGTGTTGGCAAAAAGGTGCCAGGCTCCATCAGGGCTTTCCTCGGGAAGCAGAACTGATGGGTCACCTAATAAAAAACTTGGAAATGGAGGACAGATAAGCGGGTTCGCGGGATATTCTTTCCAGTTTTTGAGAAAATCCTTCTTTTCATTCATAGCTTAATTATAGTTAACAG
>JACVIW010000285.1 GCA_015711695.1 Candidatus Geohydrothermomicrobium daggyaiense | reverse complement strand
GTCCGCTAAGCGAAGTTCATTCTCTGTATTAAGGTCGAAAATAGCCCATCCCCTGGGTTTCAGTGACGAAGCGAATTTACGGAGAGTTATTTCAACTTCGTTTTCTTCAAGAAGATAGTTCAGTGAATCAAAATTGCACGTTAGCAAGTCCACACTTTCTGGGAGGTTGAGTTCAGTGAAATTCTGCTCGAGCAATATTATATCCGGCGAGCTCACGCGGGTTTTTGCCACGTCAAGCATCCATGGAGATGCGTCAACCCCGTAAACGCGTTCACACTTGGATTTCAAATACGTTACCGCAAGTCCGGTTCCGCAAGCTATGTCGGCCGCAATATCAAAGGATATATTGAACCTCCTCGCTATAATTTCGAAATTCTCTTTCCAGCACTCGAAAGCATATTCGCCAACAATCTCATCATATAAGAGCGCGAATTCCCGATAAGGACTTGATATATCCGCATCACTAACTCGATTCATGTTAGCGCACATATAATGTCCACCCGACAATAGGGAATAAAGCAAAACGTTTCAAACCAAAAATAACGATTCTCGCGCCCATTATCCAACCTCTCAAGCGAAATCGCTCGCTTATTTATGGTTTCTCTTTCTCAAGCATCGAATTTGAAACATATTTAGGGTTTTTCATGTATGGTTTCTGTCTTTTCATTTTTTTCCCATTCGCAGTTTTTCTTACTTTCTCCTCTTACTTCCCTTTCTGCTCATTCTCACATTCCCTGCGTGGCTAGGGCAACGGCATTAATCATTCCCGTGGGTATCCGCTGCTTTCGTCCGCAAAGGAAAACATCAAAAAACCCGGCGAGTATTCAGAATATTGCATCCTTTTTTAAAAGCAAAAAACTCACATAACATCACCCTCATGCTCATGTATCCCGAAACAACCTTTATCTACCCCGTGAAGGCATAAAAGCACGCGTTTTCGGATAGATTTTGTTCTGGATCCTGCCGCTAATCCTCTCGCGGGTTCACTTCAGCTTAAGACCTTCTGTTGCCCTTGGGGGTAATAACGGTTAAGATTTATTCCACTTCATCAAAACAGACATGAAGCTTCGTCAAGGCAGCTAAAAAATGAAAAAAGAGTTTTTGGCAGCGCGAGGGGGTAAGATGAAACTAAAAAAAGTAAAGAAGCTTGAAAAAAAAGCGAAAAAACTCGAAAAAAGAGCAAAGAAAGCAACCAAAAAGGCTCAAAAAGCATTGCGAAAAGCCGAGAAGGCAAAGAAGAAGATTTCTCCCGAATGATCCAACCGGTCCACTTTTTTGAATACAGCCTGGACTACAGACCTTTCAAGAACAGTCCGTGGAGTGATTGTCTTATTGAAAAGTACCTGAATCCGGCGATCTGGAATCGAAAAGTCGGGCAAAACCGACATCAGAAAAACGCCATTAAAGTTAAACCTGGGGGATGAAATCTGCGGGTCTGTGCTCAATAAGAGAAATCGCGCGGTTCTCGCAGACAACCTTGCAAAGACCACAACCCATGCATTCTTCAGTGTTTACTTCCACAATGTTTTTTTCGCGATTAAAGGTGAGAGCCCCAAAATAACATCTCTCAAGACAGGTCTCACAGCCCTGACAGAGCCCGGCGTCAATTGAAGCAACGTACCTGCTTGGGTCGCACATTCTTAGTTTCTTGTTTATCAATACCGGAAAAATCATGCAGCAATCTTCGCAGCAATTGCATATGAAATGTGTATCACCTGCCCGGTTCATGGTCGTATGTATTAAACCCACTTCTTCCGCTTTTCTGATAAGAGCAAGAGCCTCTTCTCTGTCAATTTTTCTTCCCGTGCCCCGGTCGATAGCGTACTGGGCGGCTTTCCCGATTTGAATGCATATCTCCACGGGACGGTCACATTTCTGCGCGGTCAACCTGCATGTGCAATTCGTCACAGCAATATCCCCAGCTTCATCAATCATCTGCCTTACATCATCAAACGCAAGTATCTGCTGCCTTGCATCAATCGATTCACTCACAGGAACAATTCTGGTAACGGGTCTGGGCAGGACTTTTTCCGCCATCTCAGAAAAAGCAGGCCACTCCTTCTCCATAAATTCCTGCCAGAGGTCGAGAAACTCTCTTGGAGCCTCTGGCCACAGAATCGTCGCGTCATGAAACTGCATGAGGTCTCTGCACATTCTGAAAAGGATGCCTTCCGGGGTCGACTTCTTGAAAACAAGCCCTTTTCTGTAGAGAACCTTAAGCATCTCCTCCACTTTGTCCTCTTCTTTTCCCAGCGCACGTGAAAGAGTTTGGGCAGTGCCCGGTAGAGCGAGAAGCAATTCGGCTTCTTCCGGATCCGCAATTGCCGCAAAAATCTTTGGTATAAGTTCCGATGAACCCATGAATATCTTCTCCGCTAGTTTTTTATAGAGATCCTCCGATTGCATTTTCATCTCTCCTTCATCTCACACAGGGGTCCTGCCGTCCTGAACAGTCGTCCTGACAAAATTTGGCTTATTCTAACGAGAACATTAATCTAGATTCTGCCTTAAAGAAACGCATATAATTATGTGAGCATTTCATCAGCTATTCGTTTATATATCTCATAGTCCCTTTTCCCGAAACAGCAACAAATAACTTTTTCTATAGAAGTGTCTTTTTCAAGAAAGGATTTAATTTCTCCAAGTGCGATTATCGTCGCCCTTTCAATTGGAAAACCATAAACACCAGTGCTTATAGCAGGAAAAGCGATTGTCTTTATTCCGTTTTCCACCGCGAGCCTCAAGCTGTTGCGGTAACAGCTGGCAAGAAGCTCGTCCTCGTTTCTGTCACCACCGTGCCACACGGGACCAACCGTATGAATCACGTGTCTAGCGGGAAGCCTGTAACCTTTTGTGATCTTTGCCTCTCCAGTCTCGCAACCGCCAAGGGTCTTTGTTTCCTCAAGTAACTGGGGCCCAGCGGCGCGGTGGATAGCTCCGTCCACCCCTCCTCCACCGAGTAGCGATTTGTTGGCCGCGTTAACTATAGCATCGACTTTTAGTTTTGTGATGTCGGCATCGATTATTTCGAGTCTTCCGTTAAGATAAGACAATCTTAACCCCCCTTTTGATTCGCTAAAAGTATAACAAAATGTTATGAAGGAAGCAGATTAAGGGTTGGAGAATAAGTAAATATAAGATATATAAGTG
>JACVIW010000284.1 GCA_015711695.1 Candidatus Geohydrothermomicrobium daggyaiense | reverse complement strand
TCAACATTTGCGGTCAGCTCACAGTACTTTGCTGGTGTCCTGCTGAAAAACGTTTGGAAGTATAACAATTTTAAAACTGCGGTGATTTTTTGGCTACAGAGTAATTCATTCAGAATAAATGCCTCAAATCCGGAATAATCAAAGCGTTCATAAGTGGAAAAGAAGGAAATGTTCCGTGAATGGATATAATTACTTATACAGGGAAAGCGTTCTTATTATCAGGCCCCTGATTTTAGAATTGCCAGACTCACGACTGGAGAAAGGATTTTGGGTAAACACAGCAAACGCCGCAAACATAAGGTATACAGCGATACCTCTTCTTTCGACGGTGATTTTTTCCCCGAAACGAAGGGACGTGGCATAAAGAGAAAAATCCGATCCTTTTTCTACGCTTTTCTTATTGCGGTTCTCTTCTGCGGACTGGTTATGGGAGCCGTTTTCCTTCTTACGAAATCCCCATCCGAAAACGAAATACCCAGAGTAATCGGGCTTACCTACGCTGAAGCAAGGAAGATTCTTGAGTTAGCCGACCTCGAAATAGTAGTAAGCGATAACCTGTATATCCCCCCAAACAGAAACATAAATAAGCTGGTCATCACCGAACAGAACCCCAAACCGGGTCCAAGAAAAGCAGACGAGCACACCGTCACTGTATGGCTCAAAACTCTGAAACCTATTTCAATCGCAAAAAAGAATGGTACGAAAGAAGGAAAAAAGAACGGAAATAACGTCGCCAGAGAAAACGGGGGGAGCAAAACAAACGATAGCGACCGCAGTCAACAGCCGCAACCGAAAAATACGATAAGAGTCTGCATTGACCCAGGACATTCTGCAAACTCACCCGCAAGCGAAATCGACCCTGAAACAGGGCTTGATGTAGCGGATAACAGCGGTGCTGCCGGGGAACTTGAAGCGATGTGGGAACTTGCCATCACCACAAAATCTATGCTCGAAAGCCTCGGGTACAGGGTTGTCCTCACAAAAGAAAGTCCAGCATCCTACGTCAATCTCAAACGCCGGGCAGAAATCGGCAACTCCTGCTCGGTCGTGGTCCGGCTGCATTATGACCCGAATCTTCACGCGATCCTTTATCCAGGAGAAGGGCAATACAAAGAAAGGGGCGGAAGAAGATTGTATGTCGACCCGGCTGTGTCGCGCGCAAGTCGCGAACTTGCAAACTCACTATTTCCTTTCCTGAAAGAGGTGGGAATCACAAGGATTATGAACGACGTTGGCGGAACCTCGAACAATTCCGGGCCGGCATTTGTTGGATCGGTGCTGTCAAAAGTACCAGTGGTCCTTATCGAGAATAATCCATCTTGGGTTAGAAATAACCCGCAGGGAAGGGAACTTGTCGCTAGATCAATAGTCAGGGGTCTTGAGGCTTATTTCAAATCGCGCTGAGCATCTTTCCCACAATCAAAACCCCGGGAATAAATTTCTTCTGAAATCATTTGAAATAATGGCTTTTTACCACTCTCAATCCGTGATCCGACCTCCGTCAAGCACAACAATTTGTCCGGTCATATAGGTCGCATCTTCGATTATGAAAACGACAGCCTTCGCAACTTCCTCGGGGTCGCCGAATCTTCGCATTGGAATTTTCTTTATCAATCTTTCCCTGTATTCGGGAGTCCAGTCCCTGTTTATCTCTGTCTCAATAAAACCAGGGGACACCGCGTTAACCCTGATCCCGTACCTCGCGACTTCCCTGGCAACGGCAATCGTAAAAGCGTCTATCCCGCCCTTTGATGCGGCGTATACGGACGTTCCAGGAATCCCAACCCTCGAAAGAATTGAGGATACATTTACTATGCATCCCGGAAATCCGCGTTCAATCATGTTCGCGATGGCATATTTTGTCAGGTGGATATAACTGAAAAGATTGGTGTTTAAAACTCTTTTGATATCCTCCGGCTCAAGTAGATGTACAGGGGTATATATCCCCACGCCAGCGTTGTTTACAAGAACGTTAATTTCACCGAACTCCTTCTGGCATTCGCGTATAACGGCAACTGCGCCGCTTTCCTCAGAAAGATCAGACTGTATGACAGCAGCCTGTCCGCCCAAACGCTCAATTTCACAAGCGACCTCCCGCGCGGCATCTATTCTTGACTGACAGCAAACGAGCACGTTGGCTCCCTTTCTTGCCAGTTCAAGCGCTATCGCCCTTCCTATTCCACGCGAAGAGCCAGTCACGATCGCATTTTTCCCTGTGAGTTTCATCAAACCGTCACCCGATTCCGGTCAATACCCCAACGACATGCACCATGCAAAAAGCTTTCAAAGACCAGTAACGCGCCGGGGCTCAATTACCCTCTGCGCTCTCACCGCTCTTTGCAGAAGCCTCTAATTCTTTCGCTTTTTCCCACCAGCGCCAGAGGCCAAACCAGCACATCCATTGGTCGGGTATCATTCTTACCTGTTTCTCCCCTGCGGCAATCACCTTCTCCATTGTTCTCTTCACATCAGCTTTCCTGTCGCCCGTTTTCTCGCATCTTATAGGCTCAAAAAAGATGATCCTCCGCTTAAAACCCTTTTCCGGTATCATTACCGTGGGGATCATAGGGGCGTCAAACTCCCACGCAAGATGGGCAATACCATCAGCCACCGCTGCCGGCTTACCGAAAAGTGGAACAACGCACTTACCGGGTATATCAACCGCGAATCCCACTCCACCCCCCTTCGATAGGTGCTCCCTGAGCTGCTTCACCGCGTCACGTCCCGGACCGGCGAAAATGACTGGCAGTTCAGGGTCACTTCCTATCATCAAGCCGAACTCCGCCATTTTCCGTGTGTACCTCTTGACAGGAAGGTCCTCAGGATTCCACGCGATTATTGAGTAACTTCTGTTGAGCCTTGCCATTATGGCATGAACAAGCATCACCGTGCTCGGAAGATGCATTGTATAAGGCAAAATTCCCCTTCCTTGAGCGACAGCATCATCGAATACTTCAAGATTCTCAATCTCGAGTTCCCGCATAAATCTATCGGTGTACCTCCAGAAAAGAAGCCCTTCTGAGACAGGCTTAACCATCGCCGTACATGCTCCGCGCGCAATGCGGCGCAATTCTCCGGGATCACTTATCTCTGGCATCGCGTCGGAGATTTTCTTGAGAAGGTCCTTTCGCATCCGAGGGCGTCCATAGTAGAAAGCG
>JACVIW010000283.1 GCA_015711695.1 Candidatus Geohydrothermomicrobium daggyaiense | reverse complement strand
CTAAATTCAATGTGGGCTTGAATGGTTAAGTATATCTTCGTCACTGGAGGTGTTCTCTCCAGCGTTGGTAAGGGGATTGTCACTGCGAGTGTGGGCCTTCTACTTTCCTCCAGAGGTTATAGTGTTGGGGCTGTCAAAATAGACCCTCTCAAACCTTGAGAGATAAAGCGCGGAAAGCGTGAGGATAACAATAAGAAGTACCGCATAACGAGACACAGACATAAGCCGAACAGTTGTTCTGGTAACGCCGGCATCTTTGCTCATTTCAGCTATTTCATACGTTACGAGTTGACCCCGGGACACTATCAATTGCCCCTGTCTTACAATTGTGTAAACTGGCTTTACCCTGCTGGCTGCCTCTGCCCTGCGCTTCTCAGTTTCCACGTAATCAATCCGGGAATTAGGACGAAGGAAAGATTCCGTAATCGCCAGCGTAACTGGTTCCAGGAATTCCTTCGATAAGCTATCCCGAATTTTCATTCGATATAACTCAGTAATTTCCCCCAAATTTCTCTCGGTTATCTTCATTTTGACAACTTTGGCAAACACCTGAAAGGCAATTTTTTTCACAAGCGCGAAATCCTCAGGGGAAAGTTGAAGCAATTCGGATATAGTCTCCGGTTTAATGTATGTCTTTGCTTTCTCGGGTATCTCTTCAGCAATCTTTTCGATATCTCCCGTGCTAAAAGCACGTTCGTTTTCCAACAGCACAAAAAAATTCCTCATATCGCTTATGGCCGCGGAAGCGGCTTTTTCATCATACACGATAACCTCAGGAACACGATTCGCAGCTTCTTTGCGTTTCTCTTCAGTCTTCTTCAAATCTAGGTATTTGAAATCCTTTGCAGCGTAAACGTTCTCCGGGCTTGATTTACCCACCTCCAGCCCCGCTCCCGGTTGTATCTCGAAAGCAATCAACGTGAGCAGCACGGCGAAAAAGCCTATGGCGATCACCAGACGTTTTGATGCAAGCGATGTCTTCTCAAGGCGTGTTTTAATCTTGTTAACGTTATCGAGGTAGCGCGGATAATTCATGCCTTCTTATCTTTTGGGTGATATTTTTTCCTTCTTTTTTGCCTCGTATTCTTTATACGCTTCAACTATCTGCTGAACAATCCTATGCCTTACCACGTCACCCGCATCGAGATAAACGAACTCCACACCCTCAATCCCCTCAAGTATTTCCCTGACCACCATCAAACCTGACTCCATCTCTCTCGGGAGATCAACCTGAGTTATGTCGCCCGTAATGACCGCCCGACTCCCGAACCCAATACGTGTAAGAAACATCTTCATCTGCTCAGGGCTTGTGTTCTGCGCCTCATCAAGTATTATGAACGAATCATTCAGAGTTCTTCCCCTCATAAAAGCAAGAGGAACGACCTCGATTATGCCCTGTTCCATCATCCGATGGAATTTTTCTGCCCCCAGCATTTCATAAAGCGCGTCGTAAAGAGGCCGAAGATAGGGATCCACTTTCTGGTAAAGGTCACCGGGCAAGAAGCCAAGTTTCTCGCCAGCTTCCACAGCGGGTCTGGTCAATATCAGTCTGTCCACGGTCCTGTCAAGAAGGCACTGCACAGCATAGGCTAGGGCAAGGTACGTTTTTCCTGTTCCCGCCGGCCCTATCGAGAACACGATTGTTGCGCTACGCATAGTTTCCACGTACCTCTTCTGACCGACGGTTTTAGGTCTTATTACCTTACCCCTTGCGGTCAAAACTGCTTCTTTGAAAACCTCCGTGGGCTTTACTTTGTTGCCGCTTTTGATCATGTCAATAGCGACATTCAGATTTTCGTGGGTAATTATCATTCCTTCGTCAAGCAGGGAAATCAGCTCTTCAAAGAGCCTCGTGCATTGCTCAACTTCTCGCTCCTCCCCTTTTATATCAATTTCATTGCCTCTTGCCACAATCCGGCAACCAAACGAGCTTTCAACAGTTTTTAAAAAACGGTCCTGCTGTCCCAGGATAGATACCATGGAATGTCTTCCAGGGACTACGATTTTTACTTCTGACATCTGCCTGGTCAACTCTCTCCCCCGCATTGAAAATTTTCGTACGCCTTAATCTATTCCGAGCATTTCCCGGACTAACTGGTTCACCATTTTCCCGTCTGCCCTTCCTTTGACAATTGGCATTATTTTCGACATTACTTTGCCGAGATCTTTTTCAGATGATGCGCCAGTTTCGTCAATCAGTTTCCCTATCATTTTCCTTAGTTCCTCGACTGGAATTTGCTCGGGAAGATAATCTTTCAATATCTCGAGTTCTTTTTTTTCTTTATCAACCAGATCCGGCCGGTCACCTTTTTCAAACTCCGCAATCGCTTCTTTCCTTTTTCTTACTTCCCTGTTTACAACCTCGATAAGTTCATCTTCCGATAATTCTCTTCTCTTCTCTATCTCAGCGTTCCTTATAGCAGCTATCAATAGTCTTAGCGTTGAGGTACGTCCCTTATCCCGTGCAAGCATTGCTTGCTTCAGGTCGCTTGTAATTGATTCCTTCAAACCCATTTATCCTGACCCCTTAATCATCTGATATGACAATGATTGAATCTCGATAAACACCCATAGATTCCTTAATCCCCAGCGAACATTAACCGGGGGGCCATCTCATAAACCTGCCCCCAAGAAGGTGAAAGTGAAGATGGTCAACTTCCTGCCCCCCATCCTCCCCCTGGTTTATCACGATTCTGAAACCAGTCTGAACAATACCTTCAGAAACAGTGAGTTCATTGATTAACATAACCATGTCGGTGATGACATCACACTTATCCGCTGTTATTTCCTTCAGTGAAGCTATGTGCTCTCTGGGAATCACGAGGATATGAACAGGCGCCTGTGGATTTATGTCTCTTATTGCAATGGCGTTTGCGTTCTCCGCGACGACCTCGCTACCGATCTCCTGTCTGATAATTCTGCAGAATAGACACTCCTCCAACTCAACTCTCCTTTCTTTATTTCATCTTTTACCTCAATTATAGTCCCTTGAAGACCTTCAGCACTCGATTGAATCATTTCGACTTTAACAGTTGCACCGGTAAGTTTGATATCACCTTCCGCATAAACCCCTGCAAAACCTCTCGTTCTGCCAAAAAGAGTTCCTGGTTTTCCACTCACCGGTCCTTCGATGAGCACATCGAGGCGATTCCCCAAAAACATA
>JACVIW010000282.1 GCA_015711695.1 Candidatus Geohydrothermomicrobium daggyaiense | reverse complement strand
GCCACGTTGTCCAGCCCCACCGCGCCGCCTTCGAAGCGCAGGATCACCGCTTCCAGCAGCTTGCGGTCCATCAGGTCGAAGCCCTGCGGGTCCACGTCCAGCATCTTGAGCGCGCGGTCGGCAATGCCCTGGTCGATGCGGCCCTGGCCCTTCACCTGCGCGTAGTCGCGCACGCGGCGCAGCAGCCGGTTGGCGACGCGGGCGGTGCCCCGCGATCGCGTGGCGATTTCGCCGGCGCCTTCGGTTTCAATGGGCACGTCGAGGATGCGCTTGAAATAATGAAAGGCGTCGATGCAATAATTCATACGGCCGCCAGGATGAACTATTACATGACCCGTCCGGAATTCGAACTCGCCAATTACCACCTCACTGTTGCTGTATGCGAGGCTGCCTTAAGATCGGGAGCGCGGAAGTTTGTTCATTTTTCCACTTGCGATACATATGGACCACCTCATTACACACCCGTTGATGAGAATCACCCTCAGAAACCAATCAATCTTTACGCGAAAACAAAACTCATGGGTGAACAAGCCGCGTTCCGGTATCATAAAAACTTCGGACTTCCCCTCACGGTGATAAGACCAACAACAATATACGGACCCCGCTGCGTTTACGTGATGGGACTTTTTCTTGTGCTCCCTGTCCTGCTACGCGAAAAAGGGTTGCGAAAGGTTCCCGTGCCAAGAAATGGATTTACCGCAAACCTCGTCCATGCTCGGGATGTCGCCGGCGCTGCGGTTTTTTTAATGGAAAAAGATGAGGCAATCGGGGAAGCCTACAACATATCTGATGATTCGAAGATGGAATCGGGAGAACTGATTGAAATCCTTTTAGCTGCTGTTGGAATCGAGTCCAGGCGGGTTCTTCCCGTCCCCAATTCCCTGGTAGCCACCGCTGCAAGAGTCGGCTCACACCTTCCCAGAGCATTCTTTTTCAGGATTACTGATCTTCTACAGCGCAGATGGGACGAAGTCGTGCTCAGGCACCAACTTGTACCCGCGCTTAAACCGAGATTCGACCCGGGATTTATGAGTTTCGGCAGGGGAAATTACGACTTCGATAACGCGAAGATAAAACGACTCGGTTACAAACTAAGATACCCTGACTTTAAATCAGGATGGAATGAAATGGTCCGGTGGTATATGGAAAACGAATGGATTCCGAAGTATGAGTCCCTTCCGTTAAATTGATCAGGCCATGTTTTTATAGGTATCTACTTGCACCCTTTCCGCCTTCCAGCCATATATTGCCTCAAGCCCGTACATAATTGGCCTGTTCTCGCCCTGGATACCGCTATTTTTGCGCTGGTTTTTGGGCTGATCCCGCGAGGGATACCCCGTGACCATCGCTTGTCTCAACCTAACTCAGAAGAATACCTATCCGTTGACAAAATAAAGTCAAAATTTTCTTGCGTCAAAAAAGCAGAATGCTCCGCCATCACACGCAAATGACCTGTTACAAAAGGATCTTGAGTATCTCGAATTTTAAGCATCTATATTTGTGAAGCGACCATGCTTTTGAAGAGGGATTCCTTATTTATATGGAGACATTAGTCAAGAACTTTAAAGAAAACAAAAAATCCGTTTTCTTGGCGCCCGAAATTTTCAGAGTTGACAATGCTCATTATCGTTTAAACGTAAGGCTTAATATAATTCTTGATAAAATAAACATGTATTTGACGACTATATCCCCACGAAAAAGCTGGGCGCAATTTAAACTTGAGCAAACGGTTCGTTTTACTGGATAAAAGCTCAGGAGCCAGAGGGGTTTTCCTTCATAATGCATCTGAAAGTGGGGTGATCAATCTGATAAAGGAAATCAGAATACATGGCAGAGGAGGTCAGGGAAACGTCACGGCTGGAGAATTTCTTGCGGAAGCCGCATTCACTGACGGTCTTTACGCACAGGCTTTTCCCATGTTTGGATCCGAGCGACATGGTGCGCCAGTAACCGCTTATGTCAGAATAAGCAACAGTCCAATAAGAAAGCGAAGCCAGATTTATAAGCCAGATTATCTTATAGTTCAAGACTCAAGTCTTTTTCGCGGCGAGGACATTCTTCAAGGGCTTAAACACGGCGGGCTTATTGTTATAAACTCCTCACTTAGACCCGATGATTTCAAAATCCCGCCCGATTTCCGGGTTATTACGATTCCGGCAACCGAAATAGCAATCCAGATTCTCGGAAAACCTATCATCAACACCATTATGGTTGGAGCATTCGCGGGAGCCTCGCGTGAGATAAGGCTCGAGTCGCTCAAACAGGCGGTTCTAAAAAGATATCCGGGAGAGCTCGGGGAGAAGGAAATCGTGGCTCTCCAGAAAGCCTATAATATGGCAGGGGGGAGCAAATGAAGCAGATATTCGGAGTTGTTGTTCAGACAGGCACCTCAAGAGAGGAAAAGAAAACGGGCTGGAGAGTATATAAGCCAAAATTCAAGCAGGAAAAATGTATCGGGTGCAGAAATTGCCACCTTTTCTGTCCGGATGGTGCCGTTTATAGAATCGAGAAAAAAAAATTCGACTCAGATCTCGACGCATGTAAGGGATGCGGAATATGCGCGGAGATGTGTCCGGTTAATGACATTGAAATGGTGCTTGAGCGCGATTAGACAAAGGCAAAGGGGTATGAAATGAAAACAATAATGGAGGGCTCACAGGCAATCGCCGAGGTTGTTTCCCTCTGCAAGCCAAACGTTGTGTGCGCCTACCCAATAACCCCGCAAACACACATCGTCGAAAGACTTGCCGCTCTACACAGCGAGGGCAAACTTAAAGCGGGTTTTGTGCTTGCCGAGAGCGAGCATTCCGCCGCATCAATAGTTCTGGGGGCATCGGCAACCGGAGCGAGGGCGTACACCGCTACTTCCTCCCAAGGCCTTCTTTTGATGACCGAGGTCATGTTTAACATCGCCGGTATGAGACTTCCGGTGGTGATGACGGTGGCCAACAGGGCTGTCTCCGCGCCGATAAATATTTGGAATGATCAACAGGACTCTATGTCGCTCAGGGACTGCGGATGGATTCAGATGTACGCCGAAAGCGTTCAGGAAGCGTGTGATATGCATATCCAGGCATTCCGTATAGCCGAACAGCTCAACATACCCGTAATGGTATGCATGGATGGTTATGTGCTCACGCATTCAATGGAGATCGTGGATATCCCTTC
>JACVIW010000281.1 GCA_015711695.1 Candidatus Geohydrothermomicrobium daggyaiense | reverse complement strand
AGAGGGAAGAAAAATATTACACCTACCCGCGAAGTACCGGATAAAACTCGCAAAGAAAAACAAAGAAAAACAAGTTTCCGGGAAGAGCAGGATGAGGGGTGGGAAAAAGAAGAGCTTTCGAATGAAGATCTCCTTTCTCTCGAAAAAGACGAATACGCCCCCGAAAACCCGGCACCACCCGGTTTTCATCTGACATCAACCGTGCAGACAGGCGTCAGGACACCCACCAGCATAACAGGACCCACAATGAGATTCTTATTTAAATCTTATGGAAGAGCGCACGGTGTGGGTATGTGCATGCATGGTGCAAGCGCGCTTGCCCGCTCCGGATACGGCGCAACGCAGATTCTTTCGTTTTACTACTCGAACATCTCATTCGGTACTACTGACGAATACCAAAAGATCAGGGTTAAAGGCAGAAGCGGAAATGTGATTTCACTTTCGCTTCATGAATACCTCTACAGGTTGACTGAAGAGCCTGACACATTTCCCTACGAAGGTTTGAAAGCTCGCTGTATCGCGGAAAGAACCTACCCGCTTTCGTGCATAAGAAGAGGGAAACATTCACGTGAGGGCTTTGATGTTTGCTCAAGCGGGGGGTGTTGCCAGGCATTCGACGAGAATAAAGATATCGCAAAGTTTCCGATGAGCGTCCGCGCAGTAAATGAAACAGCGGGGCAGATAATGCTTTACAACGGCGAGCCTATCATCGCCGCTTACTGCGGCTCATGTGGCGGTCATACCGAAAACAACGAGGACGTCTGGGGTTCAAAGCCTCTTCCCTACCTCAGGGGAAAGCCCGATCCATACTGCTCTTCATCCCCCGGTTTTGTGAAAACACTTGATATTACCGCATCTCAACTTGAAGAGAGGCTATCCTCCTCTGAAGCCACAAACGTCGGAAGACTCAAACTGATAGACCTTACCGATAGGACACCCGGGGGAAGAGTCAAAACGGCTAAAATTGTTGGAACTTCAGGTGTGAAGACCGTGAAAGGAAGCGTGCTCGCCAGAATACTTGGTTTTCGCAGCACAAAGATAGAGTACACCGTAATTGAATGACGCAGCAGAAAACCAGGGCAAAATCTATAGTGCATCAACTCGCTCGGGAGTAAGATAATACTCGAAGAAATCCTGCAAAAGGGAACCCGCTTTACTCACGTTGCTCCAGTTCACTGAAAGGATGTTATCCTCCGGACTATGATACGGGTTGCCTCCGGTAAACTCAATCCACACAGAAGGGATTCGCGCTTTTTCGAAAGGTTCATGGTCGCTCCATCCCGGGTCTTTTCTCGGAACAAGACCAAACTTGCCTCCGAACTCGAGAAAATAGTCTCTGAGAATCTGCTTTGATATACCCATTGAGTTGGCGTAGAAATTCGCTCCGGCGCCAACCATGTCAACGCTTACCATACCAGCAATCTTTCCTCTCTCGCTATCGCTTAAAGTCTTAACATAGTATCTCGATCCAAAATGGTGATTGTCACCGCCAACTCCGGAAGGGAACTCCTCAGCCCCGAAAAAAACAAATCTTATTGTCGGCACGTGCCTCATATTCTCTTTAAGCACGCGCGCAAGCTCGAGAACAGCCGCGCAACCGGTCGCGTTATCGTTGGCTCCTGGACCTCCTTTCGAGTCTATATGAGCGCCAACAACTATAACCCGCTCCTTTCTCTGTGTACCTTTTAATTCAGCTATGACGTTTCGAGTCACCTTTCCTGTCGCTGGAATGGGGATTGGAGCCTGAAATTCCACTGTATAGCCAAGATTTCGAAGTTCTGTCGCGATATATTCCGCCGCGCGTTCTTCAGCCGGAGTTCCCTGCTCCCTGTATCCGATTGTCGAGGCAAGGTATGTCACATGTTTAACCGCTTTGTTTATGTCGAAATATTGTCGGGGCTTTGATACTCCTGGATTTTCTCGCCTTGAACTATTACCCTTACCTTTTTCAGGTCCTCTATTTTTCGTATTTTCAGCGACAGCATTTAAAAGGTGGAGAATCACCAGAGCGCCTCTTTTCACTTTCCTGCCAGGCGACGGGGTCTGCTTCACCACATAAAAGCGACCTGTCCGTTCAGACCCTTCATCCCCGGGACTAGCTTTCACCTTAAGGTGTAATTCCTCGAGCGTTCGTTTTGCCGAAGAAAAACTCATCCCCACCACATCCGGAATTCCCACAGCGCCTCGCTCAAGGAGAAAAACAATCGTCCCGGAGATGAGAAGCGCCAGAAACGCAAGTATTAATAGAGAGACGAGAGCCTTTCTTCTAACCCTTGCTTTGCGGCGTTGGTCCGAAAAGATAGCTCTCCTTGATTCTACTCGGGAGGAATTATCCTCGAAAAATGGGGAGTATGGCATGTTTTTACCTGTTTGGTTTTCCGGCTCCGTCATCTTTTCTCCTTTAAAGGAAGTTATTTTAAGAAAATAACTGGATATGCCGGGTGCAAAACAGAATTAACCCTTTGAGAATCCCGCTGATCGGTGTAATCTTCCCCGCTCCACCCATAGAAATGGAACTCGGAAACGGAAGTATCTTCCGCATGCCTCCTGCCACCAGTTGGATGACCGGGATATGCACTGAGTATCGTCATTCTAACCCTTTTTGTCCTTACTGGCGGATCAAAGGTCGTATTTTGCCAGCCAGCCGTCGCCCAGTCCGGGGCAAGCGCGTAAGATACCGTTTTGGTAGAGCCATCATCGAAACTCAAAGAAATGTCGCGCAACTTGCCGTTCTGGACATAGCGGTCAATCTTATAGAATTTTTTGTAACCAGGGATAACCCTGATTTCCTTTATTACCACCTCCACGGTGAATATGAAATCAACGAACTGACCTTCGCCATAACCAGGTACTCCTTCAGCCCAGCAGGTCTCGAAATTGTTGTCTATAAGCGCATAAGGCTCATAAGAAATACCCGGGGCATCAGGCGCCAGCACCGAGGATGCAATAATCTGAGCAAGCTTTCCGTTCAAGCATTCAATCGGTGGGAGTGTGCTTTCCCGAGCCGCTTCTTCCTCGACCTTCTGCAACGCCATGCGCGGGTGGAGGCCTTCTTCGCCGACCCGCCCGGTCCGCTGGAGACCTGTCAGACCACGGCCGCCGACCATGGCCGGGTCGAGACCCGCCGTCACCGCGTAACCCACTGCGTCGACTGGCTCTTCGGCGACCGCGCGGAGCCCGCGCGCGCCGTGATCGACCTGG
>JACVIW010000280.1 GCA_015711695.1 Candidatus Geohydrothermomicrobium daggyaiense | reverse complement strand
ACGTGGTCCTGTACGAGTCCGCGCGTTGGTGTGAGTCCTTTGGCCTCTAACCGGCATACCTTTCCTGTGACGCAGTCCACGGTAACATCCTATTTCCATCAACCTCTTGATGTTTTGCGCGCGTTCACGCCTCAAATCTCCCTCGATCTGGTAGTTCTGGTCAATGTATTCTCTTAGCCTTACTATTTCCTCGTCTGTGAGATCGCGCACCTTGGTATCCGGCTTGACGTTTGTCGCCTCACAAGCTCTGCGAGCAAGTGACCTGCCGATGCCATAAATATAAGTGAGGGCAACCACAACATGCTTGTCGCGGGGCAGGTCTATTCCAGCGATTCTTGCCAAAGCAAAACCTCCTTTTTATTTCCCCTGCTTCTGCTTGTGGCGCGGGTTCTTGCAGATGACCATAACCTTGCCATGTCGCCTAATAATCTTGCATTTATCGCATATTTTCTTAACAGATGGCCTTACTTTCATTTTATTTCATTCCTGTTCTTCGATTCCGGGACTGCGAATCTCCCTCAAATAACAATTGGCACGCTAACATTTTTAACATACTTCACTTATGCCTGTAAGTAATGCGCCCGCGCGTCAGATCATATGGCGAAAGCTCGACAACGACACGATCTCCAGGAAGAATTCTTATGTAATGCATCCGCATTTTCCCGGATATATGCGCCAGAACTTTGTGCCCGTTGTCAAGCTCCACCCTGAACATGGCGTTTGGAAGAGTCTCTATCACTTTTCCCTCTACCTCTATTGCCTCATCCTTGGGCGCCAATCCTTTCAGCAACCTCCCTATTTGTGTAGACTTCTATATAAAAGTCTAAGAAATTATTTTCTATTTGCGGTCAAAGCAATCGGAGCGGTCAGGATATCAGGTCCATCTTCAGTGATCGCCACAGTGTGCTCGAAATGCGCGGAGAGCTTCCCGTCTCTTGTGTACACTGGCCAGTAATCAGGGGACGCGTCGACTTCATACGTGCCGGCGTTAACCATAGGCTCAATCGCTATTACCATTCCCGGTTTGAGTTCAGGCCCTTTTCCTGGATCGCCGAAATTCAGCACTGGAGGATCCTCGTGCATGCTTCTTCCTATACCGTGACCTACGAACCGTCTGACTACCTGGAATCCTTCAGACTCTACGAAGTCCTGTATTGCATGGGATACATCCGAAAGCCTTTTCCCGGGAATACACATCTTTATCGCAACTTCAAGCGCACCCCTGGTTACTTCAACCAGGCGCTCCGCTTCAGGGCTCCCCTTACCTATTATGATGGATATGGCAGCGTCACCGTAATAGCCATCCAGCTCCACCCCGGTATCAACACTCAATAAGTCCCCTTCCTTAAGAACTCGATCGCCCGGAATACCGTGCACAACCTCATTGTTAAGTGATGTACAAAGTGTTGCAGGGAATGGACCACATCTTATGAAATCAGGCTGATAACCTTTAAACGCGGGCCTGCCGCCGCTCTCAAGAATCAAACGTTCCGCATGAACATCGAGCTCTTTCGTCGTAACGCCCGGGAGCGCTAACCTTGCGACTTCAGATAGAACCTCCGCGACAAGTTTACCTGCCTTTCTCATTTTCTCGATCTCATCCCTGGATTTGAGCAGAATCAAGTCGTCGCACCCCCGGAGAATTTGTTTATGGCGGATTGTATTTCCATGAAGACCTCATCCGGAGCACCGGTTCCATCTATCGAAACAAGCCTTCCCGATGGTTTGTAATATGACACCACCGGTTCAGTTTGTTCCTCGTATACCTTCAATCTTCTACGCACTGTCTCCTCATTATCGTCCTCTCGCTGATAGAGATCGCCCCCGCAATTATCGCAAATACCAGCCTTCGAAGGCGGGTTGAACAGGACATGAAAATTTGCCCCGCACTTCTTGCAGACCCTCCGCCCCGAAAGCCTTCTCACAAGGGTTTCGGTGTCAACAGCTATGTTGATGACGAGATCAATCTTACTCCCGTTTTCCTCAAGCATCCTGTCAAGCGCTTTTGCCTGGTGCAGGTTTCTCGGGAAACCATCTAGAACGAAACCGTCTTCCAAATCGGGTTCCTTGAGTCTTTCAGCCACAATTCCCTCGACAATTTCATCGGGCACGAGCTCACCCGCTTCCATGTACTTTTTAGCCTCCAGCCCAAGCGGAGTGCCGTCAGCGAGCGCCGCTCTGAAAATATCACCGGTCGATATTTGCTTCCACCCAAATGTCGCCGAGATCCTTTCAGCCTGTGTTCCTTTTCCAGCTCCGGGGGGACCGAGCATAACAATATTCATACTCATCCCTTACCTGCTCAAGAATCCTTCATAGTGTCGCATCTGCAACTGCGCCTCAATCTGGAGCATTGTCTCCAGAGCAACTCCCACGATTATTATGACCGCCGCACCTCCAATCGGTATTTCAGCCGTGCCAAAATAAACGAAGAATACGGCGGGGATAAGCGCTATTGCTGCTATATATATGGAACCGGGCAGGTTGATCCTGTTGACAACCCTTGCTACGTAGTTCACGGTGGGCATACCAGGTCGAACACCGGGTATGAACCCCCCATATTTCTTAAGATTGTCGGCAAGTTCAAATGGATCGAATATTATCGCTGTGTAGAAGTACGAGAAGAATATGATGAGCCCGGTGTACACAATGAAATATGTGACCGAACCAGTTGTAAACCGCCTTGCCAGACCCTGAAGGGCTGGAAAGAAATTAGCGATAATCAAAGGGAAATGAATGACGGAAGCGGCGAATATTATTGGAATAACGCCGGCGGTATTTACCCTGACGGGAATATAAGTGCTCGCCCCGGAATACAACTTCCTCCCCCTAACCTGCTTTGCGTATTGAACGGGAATTCTTCTTTCGCCCCTCTCCATGTAAACTACGCCGACTATGATCGCGATCGCCGCCAAAGCCACAACCCCCAGAAGCACGGGGTTTCTCATGTAGACAGCCCTTATCATATTCATTCCCTCTGTTGGCATTGTGGCTATTATTCCAGCGAAGATAAGGATAGACATGCCGTTTCCGATACCCCGTTCGGTGATCAGTTCCCCAAGCCACATCAGCAAAGTCATACCGCTCACCAGCGTAAGCACAATCAGCACACCGCGAGCAAATGTCAAATTGGGCAGGATATTTGCCTCGGGATTGTTTCTGAAAGACACAATGAGTCCAGCGGACTCCATCATGGCGAGCAC
>JACVIW010000279.1 GCA_015711695.1 Candidatus Geohydrothermomicrobium daggyaiense | reverse complement strand
TGTCATGGGGTTCACATCCTTGGCGGATGAAAGTATAGCACAAGTTCCCCTGGTGCGCGCTATTGTTTATTTCCTCTTTTTCCGAGCTGCCTGCCACCGGTTCCACAGAGATTTTGAGTGCCGGCTCTAAAACTCGTGTTATATCGTACGTGTAATAAAGTAATAATATTATTTTTGTTTTTGGGATCCGCATATCTCGCGGATACGGATAGAGAAATGAGGGGAAGTTTTTTGAGAAAAGATTTTGAGTTGATTGCTCATAGGGGTGGAAGGGGTTTCGGAACCGATAATACTATCCCGGCGATGATGGAGGCTGTTAGGGCTGGGGTCAGTTTTATTGAAACCGATGTGAGGTGCACTGCTGATGGTGAGCTTGTTCTCTGCCATGACCCGATAATATGGGCAAAAGCGGTAAGCCGTTTGACATACGCAGAGCTCAAGAAGACTGCGCCGGAAAGGCCACTCTTGGCAGAAGTTCTGGAGCGTCTCGCCGGATGGGTTCGTTTCAACCTTGAGATAAAGGATGCGCCTGCTGACACTGTTTGGTCGATGATAAGCGAATATTCGATTGACGTTACCACTCTTATCTCTTCCTTTGACAAAAAATTTCTACAAAAATTCAAGCAGGTTGCCCCGCATGTTAGATGCGGGTACCTTTACAGAACGCATTACGCGGAGGAAAGAAAGATAAACATTGCTCTTCAGATGGGCATTGAGGCGATTATGCCCCAATTCCACGCTGTCAGCCCTGAATTGATGGAAAAGGCTCATTCAGCTGGTTTGAAGGTGATTGCCTGGACCGTTAACAATGAAAAGGACCTTGCCAGACTAATAGAATGGCGAATTGACGGCGTGGTCACCGACCGATATCTCATGTTCAAAGAGTTTCTCGAGAGCACAAGGTTTTAGATGGCGCAAGCCGAATCTAACGGCTATCGCGCGGTTTATCGCCGGCCAGTGCGCGTTGCGCTACCGAATTTCCTGAAGGTGTTCAGTCCCCGTATCCATGCGGGTGCCTCGAATGCCATATCCATGCTGATTCAACTATCTGGTCAATATGCGTGAGGATGGGTTTCCAGCCCAGTACCGTTCGGGTTTTTTGAGCAGATGCGACAAGGATGGGTGGATCTCCTTCTCTCCTTCTGTCCACGCGGACCGGAAAATCAACCCCGGAGGCTCTGCGGACTGCGTCGATAACTTCTCTCACGCTGAAACCGTTTCCATTTCCAAGGTTAAGAAAAATGCTATCGCCACCTTTTAGAATGTGCTCGAGTGCAAGGATATGTGCCTCGCACAGGTCGGATACATGTATGTAGTCACGAATGCATGTCCCGTCTTTTGTGGGGTAATCATCCCCGTATATGACAGCCTCGGGTTCAATACCGAGAGCCGCTTTGATCACTCTCGGTATGAGATGAGTCTCGGGGTTATGGTCTTCTCCCAGGTCGTTTTCCACGTCAGCTCCAGCGGCATTGAAATACCTCAAAGACACAAACTTTAAAACATCTCTTTTTGCAAGTTCGACAAGAGCGTTCTCGACGAGTAGTTTTGAGACCCCATACGGGTTTATTGGCGTGGTCTTTTCATCTTCAGTTATCGGGACTTTTTCTGGTATCCCGTAGACTGCGCAGGTTGAAGAGAACACCAGATTGCGGCAGCCAGATTCGCAAAGAGCCCGTATAAGGTTAAGGCTTCCAACCGGGTTTTCGCGTATATACTTGAGAGGGTCACGGACGGATTCGTCAACGAGACTATGGGCTGCAAAATGCATGCACGCCTCAGGCATAAATGACTGGCATGTTTTCGTGATGTCTTCAAGAGAAGTCAAATTCCCGACATCCAGTGGGGTATCTGGTAGTGCGTTCCTGTGCCCTCTGGACAGGTCATCGAAGACAAGCACTTCGTGACCGCGGGACAGAAGCATTCTCACCATCACAGAACCTATGTAGCCGGCGCCCCCTGTGACAAGAATTCTCAAGTTACCGCCTCCAGTTTCCTCGCGCCTCCTTCAGGTTTTGTGACAATGAACTCGCCATCAAGGTGAGTTGCTTTCCAGTACTTTTCAGGTACTGATCTTAAGTAACTTTCAAGTGCCTCTGACCTGACCAGTGCAATCACGCAGCCACCAAAACCCGCGCCTGTCAATCTGCAGCCCCATACTCCTGGATGTTCCAGTGAGATTTGTTGAAGGGCGTCGAGTTCTGGACTTGACACTTCATACAAATCCCTCAGGGATTCATGCGAACGGTTCATCAGATATCCGAGCTTTTCAGGGTCACCCCTCTCAAGACATAGCACCGCCTCTTCGACCCTGACGTTTTCAAATATGACATGTTCCGCTCTCATCGCGAGGGTTTCGGGCAGTGAGTATTTAACTTTCTCGAACTCGAGCACGCTTACTTCGCTCAAGTTCTTTTTCGGACCAAGTTTTTTTTCCAGTTCGCTCAACGCACTCTGGCATTCCGAGAGCCTTGTGTTGTAAGGAGTGTCAGAAAGTGAACGGTAAACCCCGGTATGCCCTATAACGAGCGAACAATCTGGAATGTTGAAAGGCACGTATTTGTGTTCGAGAGTGTCGCAATTAATTAAAAGCGCGCAATTCTCTTTTGCAAACGCGACGGTGAACTGGTCCATGATTCCGCAGGGCACACCCACGAAATCATTTTCCGCTCTGCGGCTTATTATCACGGCTCTTTCAAGCGTCATCTCACAGCCGAGGCTTCTAAAGGCGACAGCTGTGACAAGCTCGATTGAGGCTGAGGAAGAAAGACCTGCCCCAAGCGGGAGGTCTCCGAAATAATATCCGTCAAACGGTGGGAGTTCGCCAAAATATCTTTTCGTGTACAGGTAAACCCCGCGCACGTAATCTGCCCAATCATTTTCTCTGTTTATGTTTGAGGGATCGAATCGTGCCTCTTTATCGCGATTCTCAGAATAGATTCGCACCGGTGGCAATTCCGTTTTTCTTATGAGCATATATGTCCCGCGCTCGATTGCTACGGGAAGGACAAGGCCGCCGTTGTAATCAGTGTGCTCCCCAATAAGATTTACTCTTCCTGGAGCGAAGTATAGGTCGACATGACCTCCGCGCCCGAATCGTGAATCGAAATCGACTATCTTTTTTTCGATGGCATTGCTATCAATCATAAAGACCTCCCGCTCTGGCGCTTCGTGATTTTGCTAAATGTTTTCAAGGCCAAATGAT
>JACVIW010000278.1 GCA_015711695.1 Candidatus Geohydrothermomicrobium daggyaiense | reverse complement strand
GCTGTAGGGTTAGTCCCGATTTCTATAATATCAGACTAAATCGTACAAACGCTTCTTCGCGCCAATAACAAATGAAGGGGAAACCCGATCTGGTATAATTCGGAAACGCGACTGATTCCAGAGCTGGATAAACAGACAGAACCATAGAATTCGTGGTGTTTTAATGAAAGCAAACGATCTGCCCAAAATCAACATGACCCCTCAAAAGGGAATCTCAAAAAGCATAAACGGAAGCACGAAATGGAGAATCGCACGCTGTTTTCTGTTGATTCTTGCGATACCCGCAGCGATCGCACTTGCTCTTCCTCTATTACTGTTTTTCTTTTTTTTAATTTTCGTTCGCCCAATACTCGAAGCGAAGCCCGCGGAAGCTCATCCGCCAGATGATGGCGCCCTCACGTCAATTCAACCCGTCTCTCTTGTTGCTAAAGGTGAACCACAGCCTTTACGCGTGACCTTTGAACTTGCAAACAGCGCGATCTGTCGGGGAGGATCAGTGCGTCTCACGCCCGGTAGAATCCTCAAGCTGCCCGGCGGGAAATGGAAACTGGCTTTTCAATGGGGAGCTGGCTGGGGAGACTTCCAGAGAAAGAGCAGGAACCGCCCCAACTATAGCGCCGTTCGCGTCTGGAAAAACGGGGTTAGAATGCGTCCGGAAAAAATCTCCATAGAAATCGTTAATGACGCAAGCCGCAAAATGCTGCTCAGATGGCTGAAAAGGAAATTCCTCCAGAAACTCGGCATTAGGCTAGCTCCCTTGAACCCAAAAGACGCGTTTCTCAGCCAGAAAGGCATTACGGTGAGATTTGTCGAGGAAGAAATAGGCGCCGGGGACATCGTTGAGTTCACACTCGGTGAAGGTGTTGGGCTCGAACCTCCAGCCGCCCCTATACAGACAGATTTCGCAATAGAAGTAGACCGGGATGGTTCAGGGGATTTCCGCATAGTAAGCGCGGTGCCGACAATAGAAGTAACGGGCGGCGATCCTTCGCGCCTGGAGATAATCGCCCCTTCGAGAGTCTTCGTAAACAGACCATTCACAGTAATTGTCCGCTGCATTGATGAGCACGGTTTTCCCACTCCACATTTTTCGGGTTACCTGCGCGTAATGTCGGACGAAGGTATCTCTTTCCCAGAAAAGATTTTGCTTAAAGAGGGAGAGCACTTTGCCAGGATAGAATGTATCTGCTTGAAATCAGGATATTTCAGGTTAAAAGCGCGAGATGAATCCCGTGAACTCTTCGGGGAAAGCAACCCCATTGAATGCCGACCTTCTGGGAACCTGCTTGTATGGGGTGACCTTCACACCCATTCACTGATATCCGACGGAACCATGGAACCTTCTTATATTTACAATAAGGCGTCGGTCGAGCTTGGAAGAAACTTCGCGGCGGTTGCCGACCACGATATCTGGAGCCTCGGCGAAGAATATTCAAGAAAGCCCGAGGAGTTTCAGTTCATGGTCGCTGAAGCGGACCGACATTATGTTCCTGGAAAATTTGTTACTTTTCCAGCATTTGAGTGGACTCACCACCACCGGGGTCACAGAACTATTATATTCGGCCCAGGAGAATCACCCATCCTTCTTTCTCACAAAGACAATAGGTTTGATACGCCCGATAAGTTGCTAAATGCTTTGAAGGGGAAAAAAGCGATTGCTATCCCTCACCACCCAGCGTGGAAAACCCATTTTGGTGAAATGTATTTTGACTGGGGAAAGCCAGATTCAGAAAACCAGCGGCTTGTTGAAGTTTATTCCATGCACGGGTGCTCCGAATATTACGGTTGCCCGAGACCAATAAGCCACGCCGCGCTCATTGAAGGCTTTCGTGGAAAAGTTTACCGGGCGTTTCTGGGCAAAGAATACGCCGGCCCGGCAACTGGCAGTTACGTGAGGGACGCTCTTGCTCAGGGTTATAAACTAGGACTTTGCGCCGGCAGTGACGACCATCTGGTGGGAGCGGATCCCCGCAAAGGAATCGGGGTTGTTTACAGGGGCGGTCTAACAGGGATATACGCCGCATTGTTGACGCGTGAATCGCTCTGGGAAGCACTTTACGACAGGAATGTCATCGCCACAACAGGAGAACGCATTATACTTGAGTTAGTAATTAACGGATATTATCAGGGCTCGGAAGTTATATCAGACGGTCCGCCTGAAGTCAGAGCCCGAGTGGCAGGAACGTCCCCATTCGCGCTCGTAGAAGTCGTAAAATTCGATGGAACCGATTATACATCTCTTTATTTCAACGAGAATGCAGGCAGTGTCATGGATTTCTCTATAAAGGATAAGCGGTTTTCCGGGTATTCTTTTTATTACCTTAGAGTCATCCAATCAGACGGAGCGATGGGATGGGCAGGGCCTATCTGGGTTTACAAACCAGGTTACCGCCGGTGATATGAAATTTTAAAAAGGAAAATGAATGCGCTCTTAATAGCGTTGTGAAAACAAGCACCTGCAGCCGAAAAACCAAAACGCGAGTTGCCGAGACATTCGCGACCCTGACGCTTAACCGAAACGATTTCTCGCTTTATGACGTTTTTTGAAACATCGGCGGTCTGTATGTGGCGTATCTCAGTTTCGTAAAAACAGAGCCTGCGCTTCTTGTGAAAACATTCGGATTTATGTGCTCTACGAACCGAGGAATGATTCTTTCGTTTTTATTCACTATCTCAGCTACAGCCTTAGGATCAATATACTTAACAAGCTCAGCCATGAAATCGACGGTCTCGTTTACCGACTCGGCGATCGCTTTGGCGTCGAGATTCTTCATTAATTCTCCTATGAAGGCGGTGTTCTCGCTTATGACCTCACCTAAAACATGCGGATCAATGCCCTCAATAACGCCAGAGATAAACTCTTTGTTGCTACTTATCTTTCCACTCATTCTCCCAAGGGTTCTTATCAATGACAAGGCGCATACCCCCTTTTTTGCCGTCTAACAACGAATCTTTCGACTTTTATAACCTATCAGAACTGACCAGTCAAATCTTGATTCCGCTCTGAGGTTATTCATATCTTACACCAAAAGCGATCGATTGAAACCAGTTATCCGTTCGGAAGTAACTAATCACGTAAGAATTCACCGCGTTTTCAAAAAAGCAATCTCGTGCTTTCCACAATCAGTGAAGCGTGACGATATCCGGTTGATCGGATATTCTCCCGCAAATCGCGGACTGGAGCTTTCTACGAATCGGCGAAATTCATTCTTGGACAA
>JACVIW010000277.1 GCA_015711695.1 Candidatus Geohydrothermomicrobium daggyaiense | reverse complement strand
CAGGACGAGGAGGAAACTCGAAAAGAAGTACGAGATTTATGCTGAGATAGCGCTTGCGATCTTCGTGGCAATACCACTGCCAATCACGGGGGCGTGGACAGGGTCGGTGGCGGCTTTTGTGTTCGATATACCTTACAGAAAAGCGCTATTTTGGATATTCGTGGGGGTTCTCGGAGCGGGACTCATCGTGTCCGCGGCGATGGGGACATCTGTGGGCATTTTCAGAATCTTCAAAGGATAGCAGGCAGATGGAAAAATCTGCGAGGATTTTCAGGTATTCAATGCGTTGAAAGCGGAAAACGATGAAAATACAGACTTCCGCTTGAGAAAATTTGAGAGCCTTTACAGCGATCGCACATGGTTTCCCGGTGTTTTTATCGCCGCTCCTCTCGAGCGGTTTTTTTTGTTCAAATCGAGAATATTTTTTCAAGTTTTATCTTTTCATGCCAGAAATAAACCTCCCATAGGTATGCCAACATTCATCACCGGTATTCTATTATCCATAGCGGGCTAAGCACTGGTTCATGTGACATTGGTTAAATTGCAAGATGTTGTGAGGCGGATGATGTGATGACGATAAAAAGTCTTTGGGCATTACGCAGCGGTTCCTGTGGGAAAATGAGGCTTATCAGGGAGATCAGCTGATCAGGACAATCGGGTATTAAGAAAATTAGCGTTGATTTGAACGAATTTGCCTGCTGTTACTATTATCCTGTACTGTTCGTAGGTTGTCGAATTGACCCAGAGGAGGTACTCAGGGAATTGTTGGCGTTTAAGGAAAATCGAGGGAAGGGATTCCAGCGACAGAAAAGTTTCGAAGGAGGTATTGAGTAAATTGACGGTAGGTGAACTTCTTGAGGTAATCGATCACATATTCCCCTGGGAACTCTCGGAGGAGTGGGATAACCCTGGACTCCAGATAGGTTCCAGGTCAACTGAATGCGTGGGAATTCTTTGCGCGCTCGATCCCTCGAATGAGTCAATCGAGGCAGCCTTCCGTTTTGGATGTAATGTTCTTCTCACGCATCATCCACTATTTTTTGGAGAAGTGATACAGAAGATCGATACGGGTCACCCTGGTGGAAAGGCGGTTAAAAACGCACTCGGGAAAGAGGTTAATGTCATTAGCTGTCATACAAACGCGGATTCTGCGGAAAAAGGGATTGCCTCCTGTCTCGCGCGCTCAATCGGGCTCAAAGAGGTTTGCCCCGTTAAGCCCTCAAGAACTTCTCACTTTGTCAAGATAACGGTGTTTGTTCCGCACAATGCTGTTAATTCAGTCTCCGAGGCTATGGCTAATGCGGGAGCGGGTGAGATAGGGAATTACACTCATTGCAGTTTCAGGATCGAGGGAACAGGCACATTTATGCCCCAGGAAGGAGCGTCCCCATATTCTGGCGAAATGTTCAAACTAAACTTGGAGGATGAAACAAGGCTGGAGATGATTTGCCCATCTTACCGGATGGAGAAAGTTATCCGCGCCATGATATCAGTTCATCCATATGAGGAGGTCGCATACGACGTCTATCCGCTGGATAATCCCGTTCCCTGGGGCATTGGTCGTATTGGAATGCTTACTGAGGCCAAACCGTGCTCATTGGTCATAAATGACGCTTCGAAGGCGATCGGTTCCGCGGCGAAGCGAATTATTGGGGATGATAAGAAAAATGCGATCGTCGTTGCGGTTATTCCGGGCGATGCGGACAGGCTTGTATCGCGGGTGGTGAACTCAGGCGCGGACCTCCTCATCGCGGGGGAAATTGGCTATCACAGCGAGCTACTTGCCAGGGAATGCGGCATTTGTGTTGCTCTTTGGGGGCATGCAGAAAGCGAGAAAATCTTTTCGCATATAGTCTCCTCAGAATTGGAGGCGGCTTTGGCTGCTAAGGCTCAATGTGTCAAAATCATAAGTATTTAGATTCGTTAACTTCCATGTAACGATATTTATTGCTGAGGGTCGGAAAAATGTCGAAGGTTGCCGAAATAGCCCCGTTCGAAGAGACACGGAGTTATTAAAGCGCGAGAGAGCGAAGAATGGATTATAAGAGGTGCTGAAAGTGGTGGAAATGAGACCTTCAATGATAGGCGAGACGCTTTACAGAATACAGCAGCTGGATTCTGAAATTTCATCGTTAAGGTTGCGGATAGACTCTTTGCCAGGAAAGCATCGGCTTGAGGAGACCGAAAGGGAAAGGCAAAGCGCTGAAGAGAACCTGAGCGCTCTTGAAAAGGAACTTCACGAACTGGAGTTGAAGCAGGACAAGCTTGATGGGGAACTCGAGATACTGAGCGAAAAGATTGCGACCGAGGAGAATAAGTTAGTCAGCGGGACGGTTATGAATCCTAAAGAGTTAAGCGCCATCCAGGCTGAGATTCTTTATCTGAGGAGGAAAAGGGACGAAATGGAGACCGAGGATCTCATAATGCTCGACGAAATAGATAATCTCAAAGAAAAAGTAATGGAAGAAAAAGCGAGACTTGAATCTGCAAAAGAGAGGGAGAGGCTGGCGAAGGAAAGTTACAAAAAAGAACTTGCTGAGCTGGAGCAGAAAATCGCATCTATTCAAAGGGAGAGGGATGATCTTAAGGAGGAGCTTGGAGATCCTGAGCTTGTGGAGACATACGAGAAGCTTCTTAAGGATAAGGGCGGTATCGCGGTTGTGAAAATGGAGGGTGGAAGGAACTGCGGAGGATGCCGCATTGAGTTCACGAGAACCCAGATTGACAGATTCCAGCACGAGGAAGGCATTTTCAGGTGCGAGTACTGCAGGAGGATTCTCGTAAAATGACGGATAAGGCGGGGAGCTGGCGGAAAGAAAGGCTCATTTACACAACCGCGAAAAAAAAGGTCACGTCTGATTTTGTGGATTTATATAGCGACGGCGCTTCGCGGGGTAACCCGGGTCCAGCTGGTATTGGGGCGGTCGCGCTGGAAGGTTCTGGCAGGGAGATACTGCGCCTGTGCGAATATTTGGGCGAGACGACGAACAACGCCGCGGAGTACTATGCGCTGATCAGGGCACTTGAAAATCTTGCTGACAAGGGATACCGAAGGATTCGAATTAACTCTGATAGCGAACTTCTTATCAGGCAGATTTCCGGCGGTTTCAAAGTAAAAAGTAAGAGGCTTATGCCGCTTGTGACTCGGGTAAGGGAGCTGCTTGCCGGATATGAGGAGGTTGAACTGAAACACATCACGAGGAATGAAAACGTTGAATG
>JACVIW010000276.1 GCA_015711695.1 Candidatus Geohydrothermomicrobium daggyaiense | reverse complement strand
ATCCGTTACCCCGAATACCCTCGTTCCTTTAAGCGCACTTCGGATGAGCTGCTCGAGATTCGCGTTTCTGTCAACAATTTCGATTGCTTCAAGTGGTCTTGATAACCGAGCAGCGTTGAGCACATCCCATTCTGAGCTGACCACTCTTCTCAAGTCGTCACGGAATACAACTCCAATCGGTTCTCCTTCCCTGTACACGGGGAACGCCGGGACTTTATACCAGGCGAAGTAGTAGTCACGCAGCGGTGTGAGAGGGGTTTCGGCGTCGATTTCGGGAAGCCTCGTGTTCAATAAATCGGACGCGATAATTCCTTCCGACGCGAGCCTGAATACCGTTTGCTTGTAACTTATCTGCGCTAGTCGATATAGAAAGAAACCGATAATCACCAACCAGAGCCCACCTGCTAGATTATCGATGAAAATGGAATAAACTCCTACGCCAACAAGGATAGACGCCACAACATGCCCAAAGATGCTCCCCACTCTTGTTGCGAACTCCAGGTTACCGGTTGATTTCCACAATAATGCACGCAGTACCCTGCCGCCGTCAAGCGGAAAGCCAGGCATCAAGTTGAAGATGCCGATAGCGAGATTCAAAAGGGAAAGATAAATAAGCGGAACGACAAGAATCCCACCTGCTCCGAGCGATTTTGCAAGCCTGTATAAACCGTAAAATGCGGCTGAAAGAATAAAGGTCGCAAGCGGACCGGCTAAGGCCATTTTTAACTCGGTGGCAGGGTCTTTGACGTCTTCACCCATCTCAGCGACACCACCAAAAAGAAATAGGCTGATTCTTTTGATTGGCACGCCATTTCGTTTGCCTACAATACTGTGCGATATCTCGTGCAGAAGCAAACATGTAAAAAAAACGGCCGCCGTTATAAATCCGGCGATCCACGCCCATGGTCCGCCAGGTATGGGGTGATGGTGGACATAACTTTCAAGTTCCGGGAAGATCTCAAGTGGGTTCTTGAGCATACTTCCAAAAGTAATTGACACAAGAACAAAAATCAGTAGCCAGCTGATATTTATTGAGATTTCTATTCCAAATATCTTTCCAATTTTTAGACCGCTTTTAGGAAACAATGCCTTTACACCGAATCTTGGTTAATTTGAAAATCCTCCGTTTTGCGAAACATTCTAATCATAAAACACATCTAATTGAATTGATATGCCTCATATGGATAGAAAACACGGGCGGCAAATTGGGCAATAAACAAGCTAACTTCTTTGGTTTTGAGCGGCAAACTTAAGAGAATTCGAAATGTGACGCTTCTTTCAGTGCCTTGAATCTTTCATCTATTTTTCTTTCGGTAAGCGATGCTATTCCCCTAAGGCTGAATTCCTCGACGCAGAATGAGGCCATCACAGTGCCATATATTATCGCGCGCCTGAGGTTCTCGGGAGAGATGTCTCCAGTTCTGGCAAGATGACCCATGAATCCACCGGCAAAAGAGTCTCCTGCTCCGGTTGGGTCGAAGACAGTTTCGCAGGGAAAAGCAGGGGCGATGAAGCAGTTATTGCGGTCAAGCATCAGCGCGCCATGTTCGCCCTTTTTGATAATGACGATCCTGGGGCCCATTTCACTAACAATCCTCGCTGCCCTGATAAGATTGGGTTCTCCTGCAAGTTCTCTGCATTCTGAGTCATTCAGGACTATCGAATCAACTCTTGCGATGGTTTCAAGAAGTGAAGACTTCTTACCCTGTATCCAGAAGTTCATGGTGTC
This sequence comes from Candidatus Geohydrothermomicrobium daggyaiense, assembly GCA_015711695.1. Taxonomy (GTDB): domain Bacteria; phylum Actinomycetota; class Geothermincolia; order Fen-727; family JACVIW01; genus Geohydrothermomicrobium; species Geohydrothermomicrobium daggyaiense. Next base: position 1,492 of record JACVIW010000276.1, on the reverse strand, counting down.
ACAGGCAACGAACTCAGGCTTTATAACCTGATCGAGCACGTTTCTCTGAAGATCGGGATCGATGTTAGCGAGAAACACGTATCTGCAGTTTTTCAGCTGGGCAGGAATAACAGGTTGAAAGTTCTCAAAAACATTAAGTCTGGTTTCGATAGTATCCCGGGTATTCAGGTCATATCCATAACAACCTGCCCACCTGAAAGTCTTACCTTTTTCCACAGTCAATCCAGACAAGTCAATTCCACGGTTTTTTAAGAAATCGATATATTCTTCAGGGAAATCCTCACCTACAACAGCGACCATTGAAACATCGGTAAAATAAGAAGCCGCTACCGCGAAGTATGTTGCGGATCCACCGAGTGCATCTTTTACCTCGCCGAAAGGTGTTTTTACACTATCCAGGGCGACAGATCCCACAACGAGGAGCCGAAAGGTCATCCGTCTCCCTCCGGTAAGTACTTACGATAAATAGGAAGAAGCTGTTCTTTTACCTCCTGGGGTATGACAGCAGGAGAAGTTGCAAGAGCATATTGCAGAGCGTGCCGACAGGAGCAATCGGCGATATCCGCGATTTTAGGCACTGCTGCCCTGATGATGTTTTTTGCGGTTCCTACCCCTGAGGCAATATTCGAAAGTATCATTTCCGCCGTGACTTCTTCAGCGGTATCTTTCCATACATCATAATCAGTCACGAGCGAGATGCTTGAGTAACAGATTTCGGCTTCTCTTGACAGCTTTGCTTCGGTTGCCGCTGTCATGCCAATCACATCAGCGCCCCAGCTTCGATAAAGATTTGACTCTGCTCTTGTCGAAAAAGAGGGTCCTTCTATGCAGATATAGGTTCCACCCATGTAAATAGGCGCGCCGAGGGACTTTCCGGTCTCGTAAAGGATCTGCGATATTGCTTTACAGAACGGGTCTGCTACTTCCACATGAACTGCAGGAATTGCCGGGAAAAAAGAATTATCCCGCTTCTTCGTGAGGTCTATATACTGGGTGGGAATGAATATGTCCTTCGGATGGTATTCCTCGCGAAGACTCCCCACAGCGTTAACGGAAACGATGACTTCAGCTCCGAGTTTCTTGAAACCGAAGATATTCGCCCTGTAGTTGACGCCTGTCGCTGAATATTTGTGGCCCAGACCGTGGCGAGAAAGGAATATGACTTTCGTGCCATGAATCATGCCTGCGACATATTTATCAGAGGGTTGGCCGTAAGGGGTGTCTACGGACTTTTCCTCGATTATCTCCAGGTCCTCCATTTCATACAGACCACTTCCTCCGAGAATTCCAATCACCGCGCGATCGCTCATAATACCTCCACTACTGTATATGCGTTGTCTAAACAGCGGATTATATTATATAGGAACTATAGGAATGCAGACGTAGTCATTTTACCCGCTAAACTTGTCGCAATAACGGAAATTCTGGTGGCTTTTCGAAACATCATCTTGACGGCTGCTTGGAATGTTCCGATGTTACTTGCACGTCTTAC
>JACVIW010000275.1 GCA_015711695.1 Candidatus Geohydrothermomicrobium daggyaiense | reverse complement strand
TCACCGACCTAGTCAGCGGTCTGGCCATCGGCGGAGACGATTACATAACCAAGCCCTTCAAAGTGGACGAACTGCTCATAACCGTCCAGCGCGCACTGGAATATCACCGAACGGTCCAGGAAAATGTGGACCTCAAAACCCGTCTCGGCGCAAAGTACAAATTTGAAAATATCGTCGCCGAAAGCGACTCCATGCGTCGGGTGTGCGAGATGATTGAAAGGGTTGCGCCAACGGATACTACCGTTTTAATCACAGGTGAAAGCGGAACAGGAAAGGAACTCGTCGCAAAGGCCATTCACGCCCATAGCCGAAGAAAAGACAGAAAGTTTCTAGCTATCAATTGTGCCGCACTCCCTGAAACACTTCTTGAATCCGAAATGTTCGGGTATGTTAAAGGCGCGTTTACCGGCGCAACCGCTAATAAAGAAGGCCTTTTCGAAGCCGCACAGGGAGGCACCCTTTTTCTGGATGAAATCGGCTCCATGCCGCTTTCGCTCCAAGGAAAGTTTCTTCGCGCGCTTCAAGAAAAGGAAGTGCGAAGAGTCGGTGGAAACGAAACGATTCCTGTGGATGTCCGCGTTCTTGCGGCAACAAATGTCCCCTTGGAAGAGTTGATGACTAAAGGACAGTTTCGAGAAGATCTCTATTATCGGATCAGCGTGATAAACATTACGCTCAAACCCCTGCGGGAACGTCCGGAGGATATTTTTCCTCTTATCAATTACATTATACAAAGAGAATATGGCGACCGAACACCCCCGGCCATCACCCCAGAAGCAAGACAGATTCTTGAAGCCTACCATTGGCCAGGCAATGTCAGAGAACTTGAAAATGCCATTAAACATGCCCTCACTTTCAGCACGGAAAATAAAATCATCAAAGAAGTCCTCCCCGCTAGAATCGTCAACAGCGTCCAACACCAACAGCTGGGTCAGTCTTCTTTCTCGCCACTCGACCAATACAAAGGGAAATCCCTAAAAGCATTTCTCCGAGAAAAAGAAAAAGAATACCTTCAGTTCGTCCTTAGCCAAACTCAAGGCGATAAAGAAAAAGCAGCCAAAGAACTTAAAATTAGCCTCGCCACCTTATACCGAAAACTTCCAGAACCCGATTGATCTCATTTTTGATATTATGTTTCTCTTTTTTTCGTTTATGATAAGTTAGGCTTTTAAAGTTGCTGCCTAAGCAATGCGTTTAATCACGTTTTCTTGCGATTGTCTGGATTAATCAACTCTTGGCATAGTAACTGCTTGATGTTTTCACGTCGGGCCAAGAGGCTCAAAACAACAGAAACCCCAAAACTAAGGAGGTCCAAGATGAAGAAGAGAGGTTTCACACTGGTGGAGATCATGATCGTGGTGGCAATCATCGGATTGCTGGCCGCAATCGCGATTCCCTCGTTCCAAAAAATTCGAGCGGAATCCCGTAAGAGTATGTGCAAGAACAACCGGCGTATGATCCGAGATGCTATTCAGCAATGGGCTCTGGCTAATAATATTGCCGAGGATACTGAAGTGGATGCAGATGAAATCGTGGCTTACATTGAAGGCGGAGTTCTTCCGACGTGCCCCGATGGCAATGTAGCATATGACCTTGACGGACTCACGGTCGCCCAGAGTGACACGATTACTTGCTCGGCGAATGCTGCCCATAATCAATAAAATATAAACCCTATTTCGCATGAACCCTCTTCCTTCCACAGCGAAGAGGGTTCTTTTTTTACCCAATGCTTACTCATGTTTACGCTCAGCAGGCAATGTCGCCGTTAAAATTCAGAACAGCGCAATATCACCACTCCTATGATGTGCAACCGGGTCGACACATCACCGCCACCTTCACATGGACGAAATCAAAAAGCAACTCAACGCACAAAAGCCGGATGTTTTCCAAACGCCCGCCACAGGCCGGAATGCAACATCTCCCGCGAAAGGGCAGAAAACTCGCTCATGGGCTGCGCCGCTCTGTCGTTGGAACCTGGGGATAAGAGCATACAGAGTCTTATGCCCCCAAGGATACACTCATTCTCATGTGCCGAGCTGCCTTGCCCCTGCAGCTGAAAAATAATTCAACCTCCCCCCTTTTTTACCCTCTCATCGTCCTCCGAAACCTCCCTACACCTTGAAAAAATTCAACGCGTTCCTGGATCTCCCAGCGCCCTTGAATTCCCTTGATGCATCAACCCCCTTCATCCTCCGAGAGAGGGATCTTGAACATTCATCTGGGCTGAGAATTCTCTCTCTTCAATCAGTTTTGCCAGGCCGCGATGATGACATAATCTGAATTATTGGTGTTACTATTATCAACCCCTGGAATCGAAGGAGGCGCGTCTAACCCCGATACAATCAAATCAGAACCCCCGGCCTTATCTAACTGACCTCCCAAGACAATCGCTCCATAAAGCACTCCACCACCCTGCCAGTCCACGTTGCGGCTCCTGGCATAGACCAGCCCTGTCATGGTAGGCGTACTCGTAATCTTGATGTTCCCATCGCGGCTGATCAAAAGAGGAAAACCATTGGGACTTTGCATCGTCCGACTGGTCGAGATCTCGATGTCGCCCGTGGCGACAATGCATCCATTGATGGACCCATTCGAAATTTTGATACTCCCATTCACCCAAAGAACACCGCCAGGAATTGTGGTATCGCTGTTGATCAAAACCGAGCCGCTTCGAACCTGCCCATTGGCTTCGGCATGTTGGTAAAAGGGCGTTAAGTCAATCTGCGGGATCGAAACAATAGGAACCGGTCCTGTAATACGGGGTCCAGTAATATTCCCCGTTTTGCCGGCATAAGAGGGCGCCTCCGTCCTCCCCCGAATCCTCGCCGATCCCTGTATGCTGATCTGCTGAGTCGAACGCACCACTAAACCCGTCCCCCGCAATTCTCCCCCCCCCTTCATCTCCAAAAGGTTGTTCGCATGAAGGACTTTTCCGTTTCGCATCTCTCCCCCACCGGACCACGTGATGGCGCCACCCGTCAGAATGCTGTAGTTCGTGAACACACTCAAGTCTCGAAGCGGATCATCCGGCAACCAATTGACACTCATCCGCTCCAAGTTCAACAAGTCAACGGCAACCCGGGCAGTCGCTCGCCCGCATTGCCCGACTGATTCAAGCCGCGCCATATTGGTCCCGATCGAAATCACCGTCACGTCATACTGCCCGCCTCCGAACGTCGTAGGAGGAAAATTGGTCGGTTCGTCCTTGAGATCGAAGTTGAACTT
>JACVIW010000274.1 GCA_015711695.1 Candidatus Geohydrothermomicrobium daggyaiense | reverse complement strand
ACACTCCAGATTCTTACGACGGCTATATGTCTCTTGTTCCGCAAGGCTCATCCTGGGAAAACAGATGTCCTGCTCGAATCTTATTTACCACGACAACATACAGGCCAGTTAAAAGCGCCACAAGTCTTTCTTGTCCGGTTCTGATCGTTTGCGCGGAGAAAGATTCCCTTATTCCCGCCGACGCGGTAAAAAAGACCGCTTCTCTTATAAAAGAGGCGGAGTTAGTTACACTACCGGTAGGGCACTTTGATGTCTATTCGGGTGAGGTCTTTGAGAGGGTTGCTGATATAGAAGCACGCTTTTTGCAAGCGCACCTGATGAGGGAACCGTAAGATAGGTGCCCTTTCTTAGAGCTTATATGCGTTTGTTTTTCGTTTGTAAAAGCCGGCTTAACGGGTACGCCAGTATTATTGAATTTTGAAAAACAAAAAGCGCCTGCGTAATTTCAATAAATAACATGGTGCGCTTTTGCTGGTATTACATAAGCCATTCTTATCGAAGCCACCAAATGTGGATTGCATATCTACGGCGGCCGGATCATCTCTCTTACAGCGGCAATTTTTTATATTATTAGAAATTTCTCCTTGTTTCTCAGGTTTCGTGATTTATTCCGTGCTTTGGGCACATGTGGGTATATCCCATGTTCACTCGAGAAATGTCGAGCGGTCAGATATTCTCTTATCACGCTATCAGTCATGTTGATTTTAGGGATGCCGAAAGGGTCTCGCGAACCCAGCAGTTGGACTCCGCGTAAATTGCGCTCCCGGTCTGTAGCCGGTAAACCGGTAAATATATACAATTGAAGGAAATTTCCTCACTAAATTTTTTGATTGAGATCAAGCCTGCGCAAAGTATTTGTGTACCTGTGTTTTAAAGTTTTTTGAGAACGTTCGTTAATTTGAGTAATATTGTAATTACTTTTTCTTTGTCAGGGTTTTTGATTTGTACTAGATGGATTTTCTGAGGTGGTCTAGATGTTTTTTAAACGCGAAAATTTATCTGATGTATTTCCAATTGTGGCGTTGATAATTTTGTTATGTGTCGCTCTGTTATCAGGTGGTTGCGGAGGCAAGAAAGGGGCGAAATTTTCGCCGAAGGAAATATGTTATATGAACATGCAATCTATTGAAGGCGCGATAAAAGCTTATAAGAGCGAGACGGGAGAATACCCGAAGAGCCTTGAGGACCTCAAGAAAGTCCCCCATCTTGCTGGCACAGCCGGTAGATGTCCGGAAGGTGGAAAGTATATATGGATTCCCGGTGACCCTCCTCAGGTTAAGTGCAGCAAACACGGATTCCCGAGGTAAGCACGAGCTGGTATCCTCGAGCCCATTGCTCCAGAAAATTTCTCTGCCTGTCGGGTTTTGGCTGAGTCGCTCATTTCATTTCCGTTGGGGTGATTGTGAAGATATGCCTTTGATATATTTTCCGTTCGAGCCATCAATTCATTCGGGCGTACGTATATGTGCGCTTATCTCTACCAGGTTTTGGGGGGCTAACTTCGAGGAGGTAAGAAGGTGAAGTGCTCGCGGTGCGGAAAGGATATACCTGATGATTCATTCTTCTGTGGCGCATGCGGCGCCCCTGTTAGCCCCCATATGGAGGATCGGAATCCGGAGAGGATTACCCCACCGGTGCAAGAAAAGGGCGTGACCGATGAGAATAGCGCTCCGGAAGCGCTTCCTCGCCCTCGGAGCAAATTGCTCGTGGTGATGGTTATAGTCGTGAGCGCCCTTGTTCTTACCGGCGTAGCCGCTGGCGTATTGCTATGGCGCTCTGCCGTGAGTGAGTCTACTTTGTGCGACATCAAGGGTATAGAGTTGACCACTTCGAGCGGTAACGCGGTGAACTTGAGTAATGTTCCGCTCGGAGTTGCTCTTACCGCGAGGGTGCGGTGCTCCGTTCGGTTTGGAAGTGGGGGAAGCGGAAGGCTGGAATTCGTTGTTCTTGATGGTAACGGTGACAGGGTTTGGAGGCGGTTTGTACGCGTAAGTCCGGGGGAGGGCGTGCAAGTCTATGAGACGGAGTTCATCATTACCGAAAGTGAAGGGGAGCGGTTCAAACTTCTGGTCAATCTCACGACCAGGGATAAAGCGAAATCATTTAAGAGGAGCAGGTCGCTTTCTTTCTATGTTGAGAAGGGGAAAGCGGTGGAATCCTCAATAGAGGGCATGAGAACGCAAGCTCTGCAGATGCTCCTCAAGGCTGAGGCCAGGGTTCAGAATCTCCTGGAGAAAGGCATGGATGTCGATGACCTTGCGGGGATGATATCCACTGCCGAAGAAAATCTTGAGAGTGCGACAACAAAAGGAGAGATCGAGGAATTGATCAACCTTGCCGAGCGGATTATAGGTGAGTGCGACAAAAGAGAGGTCGCGTTTTCCGGGGATGAGGAAAAGAAAAAAGAGGCTTGCCGGAAAAATCAGGCCGATTTGAGAAGTAAACTGATTGAATATTACGCAAAGGAAGGTAACTTTCCGGATAATCTCTCAGAGCTTGGGAACGTGCCGGAGTGTCCCTCAGGGGGAATGTACGAATATATCGCGCCGGATACCACACCGGATTCGTTGAGGGTTTCCTGCAGTGTACATGGCTCTCTATAGATTCCATGTTTGTGAACTCATTGTGCCTTCTGGCGGTAATTATTTTTCCTGAAGCAAGCTTTTGAGCGGATTTGTCGTTCGAAATACGCTTCGTCGCGATTCCAGGAAGGTTTATCCAGAGGTTTGAATTGCTTCGCGACCGAGCGGATATCATGGGTTGGATGCCAATCAATGCCGAGGGAAACCCTCGAGAATTGATAAATGCGCGTGTTGCTGAGGGTCTTCTATCTTTCAGGTTCGTGAGTCCGGTTGAAGAATAAGCGACTACCGGAAAGCGGAAGCAAAAAGTATTATAAGGAGCAACGAAGATATCCTGCCATCAAAAAGGGATATTGAGGACTGCCTGTGTATAAACGTGGCACGTAATGCGGCACCTCACCTTGCCCGGTTGGCTATCCTGAGGGCTTACATTACTTATAAGGTGGAGGCAAGTGGGGCCAAAACAGGGATAGATGGCGGCGGTGAAAGTCTGATCATGCGCATAGCCGCGGTTTCCAGGGGATCATCGCATGAATATTTTTACCCGATGATTCCTGAAAAGCTCCCTGGCTCTTTCCATGTTAAAGGGGAGGTTATTCACTGTATAGGAGTCATTCTTGACGGCTAGCTTAACCGTGCGGCGCCGCC
>JACVIW010000273.1 GCA_015711695.1 Candidatus Geohydrothermomicrobium daggyaiense | reverse complement strand
GATGCCGGAAATATGCCCCGAATAGATCCTGAGGATATGAGAGGATTGGTTTCAGACGTCGCGTTGAAAAGGCGTATCCGAAACTATGTTCAAATCGCGCGTGGCAATAAAGCCCCATACGCGATTTTTATCGAACATGGCACCAACTTGAACAAGCCTATTTCTTTAGCGCACGAAGAAACGGGTGGCATGCCTGATGACCAAAATAAAGGCGCAGTAAAGAAAAAAGTTGAGTTAGCGAGAAAGTGGATGTGCGATAACTTTTATGACGTGAGAGCTTTCGGAGCTGTGATGTCCACAGGCCCAAACGCCGGGCAGGTGAGGGGACCCGTACAGCTTGCATTCGCCAGGTCGGTCGACCCTATTCTTCCGCTCGATATTTCGATAACAAGAATGGCAGTCGCCGAAACGATTAAGGGTGCAAAATCAAGTGAAGATTACCAGAAATGGGAAGATGAACAGCCCGAAGACAAGCTCAGGACTATGGGTCGAAAATCTCTAATACCATACGGTCTTTATCTAGGCAAGGGATTCATCAGCGCGCATCTTGCACAGGACACCGGTTTCAACCAGGAAGACCTCGATCTTTTGTGGGAAGCGCTCCTAAAGATGTTCGAGCACGACAGGTCCGCCAGTAAAGGTATTATGTCAGTGTGCGAACCAATCATCGTTTTCAAACACGTCGGGACCGACACAGACGAAAGTCAGAGAGAAAGGCAGTGTATTCTTGGTTGTGCACCGGCTCACAAGCTTTTTGACCTACTGGATGTTCGAAAGAAAGATGGGGTCAAGTCGCCGAGATCTTTCTCGGATTACCAGGTTCACTTCAGAATGAGTGATCTACCCAAGGGTGTAGAGGTTGGGTTTGTCGCGACTGGTGAAGATGGACAGGCTAAGATAACTTGGGGAGAGGCTCCATCCTCCCTTTACATCACTTGAGCGGTTGCATTTCCATGTTCGAAGAGGAAGACTTCCTGCCTATCGCAGGCTTGAGCCAGCTTCTTTTCTGTGAGAGGCGAGCGGCACTGATTTACATAGAAGAAGCGTGGTCAGAGAATCTCTTCACGGCGGAAGGTACGGTCCTTCACGAGAAAGTGCATAAGAGGGCTCCTGAATCAAGAGGCGAGATTCGAATAACGAGAGGTCTCAGGCTTCGCTCATTAACACTCGGTTTGTCTGGCATAGCGGACGTCATCGAGTTCCACAGGATCACGGAGGAAGAACACCGTCGCTTAGCCGGTGCCCTGTTACCGGGTTCCGCTGCCTTCTGGAGACCGTTCCCGGTTGAGTTTAAGCGCGGTGAGCTTCGCCATGAAGCTGGATACGAAGTTCAGCTATGCGCGCAAGCGATTTGCATTGAAGAGATGCTTGGCTGCGAAGTGGAGGAAGGAGCTATATTCTACGGAAAGACCGCGCGTCGTCTTAAAGTTACCTTTGAACCCATCCTGCGAGAGAGAACTGTAGAGGCTGCGCGCAAATTTCACCGTCTTATCTCGGAGGGGGTTACGCCCTCACCTGCCTACGGTCCAAAATGCCGGAATTGCTCTCTCGCGGACATATGCATACCCCAACTGGGACGAAGAAGGAACGCGCACCATTACCTGGACAAAGAACTGGTAAACGCCGAGGTGGATAACCCATGCGAAAACTTTTGAACACGTTGTTCGTCACCACACAGGGTTCGTATTTGAGCTGCGAGGGCGAGAATATTGTTGTTAAGGCCGACGGGGAAGTCAAGCTCAGGGTGCCAATACACACACTTGAAAGTGTCGTCTGCTTTGGCAGGGTGTCGTGCAGTCCTGCGACAATGAAGCTCTGTGGTGATAATGGTGTACAAATCGCTTTCCTGAGCGAAAATGGACGTTTTATGGCTAGAGTTCATGGCAGAACGTGCGGCAATGTTCTTTTGCGGCGCGAGCAATATCGAAGGGCGGACTCGGAAGAAAAAGCGCTCGAAATAGCCCTTCCGGTGGTTAAAGCGAAGGTTATAAACTGCCGAGCGGTTCTTAAACGGGCTTTACGCGATTACCCTTTGATGCCTGGAGCTGAAACTATAGAAAACGCTGTTGGTGAAATCGAGAGACTAGCAAGAGCGCTATTAAGGGTAACAGACATCGATTCAGTGCGGGGCTATGAGGGAATAGTAGCGCGATTGTATTTTGGAGTTTTCGATCACCTGATACTTAAGCAAAAAACAGATTTCTATTTGAAGACAAGGACGAAGCGCCCTCCTCTTGATAACATGAACAGTTTACTCTCCTTCATTTATACACTACTGACAAACGACGTGATATCAGCGCTTGAATCCGTTGGTTTAGATCCTTTTGTGGGGTTTCTCCATAAAGAAAGACCGGGCAGACCCTCACTTGCTCTCGATCTTGTAGAAGAACTGCGACCAATTGTCGCCGACAGATTGGCGCTCTCTCTTGTCAATCGTCAGCAGGTTTCAGGGAAAGGGTTTGAAAAAGGCGAGACTGGAGCGGTGATTATGAGCGATGATTCAAGAAAAACAGTGATAATAGCGTATCAAAAAAGGAAACAGGATGAAATCAAACACCCTTTCCTTGGAGAAAAAATAAAGCTTGGTCTGGTACCCTTATCACAGGCGATGTTGATGGCAAGATTTTTAAGAGGGGACATAGACGGGTATCCTCCGTTCATCTGGAGGTAGATTTGTTGGTGTTGATTACATACGATGTGAACACGGAGACAAGAGAAGGAAGGAAGCGACTTCAAAGGGTCGCGAAGCTGTGTGTCAACAAAGGGCAGCGTGTACAAAAGTCGGTATTCGAATGCCTTGTTGACTACGCTCAATGGATTGAGTTTCGGCATGATTTGATTAATGAGATTGATCCAGAAAAAGACAGCCTCCGCTTCTATTTTCTGGGCAACAACTGGAAACATAAGGTTGAGCATATTGGCGCGAAGAAGTCCTATGATCCAGAAGGACCATTGATCGCATGAGTGTTGCGAACCAGAAGCTGTGCAAGGGTTTTAAGAGGGTTTCGCAAGTGACGCGGAAACGCAATATTAAGCCAAATTTTCAAGATGTTTGTGTATTCTGTATATGTATCCTTCTCTCTTTATTATTGGTTCGCGTATCATGTCAATTTTTGGCGTTAAATTAGGCACAAATTCAGTATGCAGTCGCCCCCCGCGCGGGGGGCGTGGATTGAAACGAATCCAATCAACAATATTGGCAATAATTTGGAGGTCGCCCCCCGCGCGGGGGGCGTGGATTGAAACGGAATTCGTCGAAAATTATGCCGCTTGCGGAAAAG
>JACVIW010000272.1 GCA_015711695.1 Candidatus Geohydrothermomicrobium daggyaiense | reverse complement strand
ATCTCATGGGTGTTGGTGATCCCCTCGGAATGCTGGAGGCGATTTCTTATGGGGTTGACCTTTTCGATTCCGCCTTCCCGACGAGAATAGCGAGGAACGGGGCTGCTTTTATGGGGGGGAGAAGGGTCAACATTAGAAATGCCAGGTTTAAAGATGATAACTCCCCTCTCTCTGAGACATGCGCATGCTATGCCTGCAGGAATTTTTCAAGGTCGTATATACGGCACCTTGTGATAGCGAAGGAGATACTGGGGCTTCACCTTTTAACGATTCACAACCTTCACGCGATATCCTCACTTTTCAAAAAAGTAAGGGATTTAATCGAGCGGGGAGATTTTTCTTCATATCTTGAGGAAATAAGAGACGGTGAGGTTATGTTATGATTATTTTGGCCCACTGCTTTTAGGCGTTTTTCATGAAAGGAGAATCATGTCGATGTTGAGTTCTTTTTTAATGGCAAAAATGCCGTTTGTCATTATCGCTGCTGAAACAGGCAGTAAGAAAGCGTCGAATCAGCCAGGCTCCAGCGCATACATGATGTGGATTTTAATCGTGGTTATGCTTGTCGTTTTTTATTTTTTGCTCATTAGGCCTCAAAGAAAAAGAGCACAGGAACATGAACAAATGGTTTCCAGATTGAAAAAAGGAGATGAGATCATTACCATAGGCGGAATCTACGGGACAATAAAAAAACTCGGAGAAGATTTTATTGTCCTCGAGGTTGACAGAAACGTCCGCATAAAGATTTCCAGGTCCGCGGTATCCAGAAGGATTTCGCCCGTTGAGCAAGAGGAAGAAGAGGAGATGGAAGACTCAGAGGTGGAGACAGAAGAAATCGAGGACTCTGAGGAGGAATACGAAGAAGAAAGTCCGCGTGAGGATCAATTGGGCAAGGAAGAGGAGTAGAAGGAAAGCATGAAACGAAGAACGAAACACTTACTTTCGCTTGGCTTTGTGTTCTTTGTTATTCTCTGCCTTTACGTGTCAAAGTTCGTGTTCAAACTTGAGCCGCGCCTCGGGCTTGATTTGAAGGGTGGTATTAGCATCGTGTACGAGGCGAAAGGAAAGAAGATTGATCCGGATGTTCTCGATAAAACGGTTGAAAAAATACGGGACCGTATAGACAAACTGGGTGTCGCGGAGCCGGAAATCACAAGGCAGGGCGCAAAAAACATAGTTGTTCAGCTTCCCGGGATACATGACCCCGAGAGAGCCAAGTCGCTCATCGGGCAAACCGCTCAACTCCAGTTCAGGATAGTTAAGGAGAGCAAGTTCGCCTCTGAGGTCAAAAATGATCCTGCCTGGCAGGTCACAACAGGTGAAGAGAACCTGCAGCCAGAAAAGGAGATAATTCTTCCATTCAAAGAGGAAAAAATCTCCGTGCCCGTCGGGGAAAAAGCCAAAACTACCAAAAAGCAGGAAGAGGTAAGGTTAAAGCTTGGACCAACTCTTCTGAGCGGTGACGCCATAAAAAAAGCCCAGTATGCCGTTGACAGCGAGACTGGCAAACCAAAGGTGACTTTTGAGCTTTCGCCCGCTGGTTCTAAGACGTTCGCTGATATCACCACTCAGAACAAGGACAAGCAACTTGCGATTGTTCTTGATTACAAGGTAGAGTCTGCTCCCACAATTAAAGAACCAATTACTGGCGGAAGGGGAGAGATTACGGGTGATTTTACCGATCGGGAGGCAAGAGACCTGGTGATTGTCCTGAACACCGGTGCGCTTCCTGTTGAGCTAAAGCCATTAACCGAGCAGGATGTCACCGCAACCCTCGGCAAAGATTCTCTACGGAAAGGACTTATCGCCGGCATTGCGGGACTCATAGCGGTGGCACTTTACATGCTGCTATTCTACAGGGCACTCGGTGTTATCACGTGTATGGGGCTTGTGGTTTTTGGGGCTTTAATATACGGCTTTATTTGCGTGCTCGGAGAGTTCTGGAGCATCACGCTCGCGGGAATAACTGGAATTATCGTCGCTATAGGAATCGCGGCTGATTCGAGCATCGTGTTTTTCGAGCGCCTGAAGGAAGAAGCGAGGGATGGCAGGACAATTCGTTCATCTGCGGATCGGGCTTACAAGTCGGCATTTCGGACTATCCTTGCCGCGGATACGGTTTCCTTCGCTGCTGCCGCGATTTTATATATTTTTGCTGTCGGTGGTGTCAAGGGATTTGCTTTCACTCTCGGGATGGCTACGGTTTTTGACCTTTTCATCTCGTATTTCTTTACAAGACCCACAACTGCCCTAATGTCAGGTTTGAGGATATTCAATCATCCAGCGGCTATAGGTTTACGATCCCGAAAGAGTGTTCCCGCTGGTGGTGAGGCGAAATGAGAATCACGCGTCTGGTCGAAGGCAAAAAACTGCAGGTAATCAAGTACAGATATGTATGGTTCGCGCTATCCGCCGTGGTTATTATCGTATCCGTGATTTCGCTTTTAACCAGAGGACTGAACTTTGGGATAGATTTCACCGGGGGAATAGAACTTGAAGTGAGATGCAAACCAAAAACCACGCTCGCGCTAATACGTTCTGTGCTTGGCGAATACGGATATGCCGGGGCGAAGATCCAGAGTGGTGAGAAAGGGCGCTTTATGATAAGGACACCCGAACTAAAACCAGGTGAACGGGAAAAAATAGTTGAGTCCCTCAAGAAAAAAGCTGGAGTGGTTGAAGTCCTTCAGATAAACGAAGTCGGTCCTGGCTGGGGAGCCCAGGTGAGCAAGCAGGCGATAATCGCGCTTGTGGTCTTCCTGTTCGCGATTCTAATCTATATCAGCATAAGATTCGAGTTCAAAATGGCTATTTGTGCGATACTGGCGCTTTTTCATGACGTGCTCGTTACGGTGGGCGTTTACTCACTCGTTGGAAGGCAGGTTAACCCGGCGACGGTTATCGCTGTCCTTACCATTCTTGGCTACTCCCTGTATGACACGATAGTAGTTTTTGACCGTGTTAAAGAAAACGCGGACCAGTTAACCAGGCAGAGCGGAATAACCTACTCTGACATGGTTAATAATTCTGTAAACCAGACACTTACCAGGTCGCTGAACACTTCGCTCACAACTCTCGTACCCATAGTGACCATTCTTCTCTTTGGTGGCGCGACCTTAAAGGATTTCGCGTTTGCCCTTTTTGTTGGTGTGATAGCTGGCACATATTCCTCAATCTTTTTCGCGAGCACTCTTCTTGCTATCTGGAAGGAGACAGAGCCCAAGTACCGCGCCTATCGTGAGCGGGCTATGAAACGAAGGACGAGGGCGATTCCCGCGGGCGAGGCCGTTCAAGGAGGAGCGAAATTGAAAGTGGTGTCCGG
>JACVIW010000271.1 GCA_015711695.1 Candidatus Geohydrothermomicrobium daggyaiense | reverse complement strand
TTATATATTGATATACGCGTTCTTTTGCGCCACGCAGATTTCTATCGGTTTCCTCACCCGCTTCGGAAATTGAATCAATGAGGGAAAGAAGTTTTTCTGTTTGTACTGAGAGTAAGTGAAAACAAGTTGGTAGGTCGACCGTTCCGGACGAAACTTCTGACAGGATGCCTTCTGTTTTCTCGTGGATTTTTCTTTCCTCTTTTAGAGCGTTTAAAAGCGCGTTTTCAACAGCGTAATTTCTTTCCCCATTCCTGCTGAGGGTGGTCTTTTTTGCGCAAGAAGAAAGCAATCCGCAAAAGAGAAAAACGAAAACAATCGAAACTGCTAAAGTCCTTGAAAGGTTCTCGAAATGGTTCGTTCCCTGGAGCATCTTGCTAAAAGCCGCCCTTTTCTTTTTGACCTTTCCAGTCCGATAACCTTTTATTCATACTTTTTGATTCGCCTTATTTCAGATACACGAAGAAAGCGCTGGTATAAGTTAACAGACAAGAGGATTATAATCTTTTGGAAGTGTTAAATGCAGTGGCCATTGATCAGGTATGGCAGATCTAAGTATTAATTCCGTTTTAGTTTCTGCTGTGAAAGGGGATGCCTTGAACCAAGATTTTGATGTTTCAAAAGCGTATGAGCACTTAAAGACCCTCGCCTCGATGCGTAGATTACCGGGCACGCCTGGAGAGAGGGAAGCCAGGTCGTATATCCTGAGGGTATGTCGTGAAATGGGCCTTGAAACGGTGGAGGAAGAGTTCTGCTACTCAAGAAAGCCTCTGACGCTTTTTCTCCCCTTGATATGCTTCGGGCTCGGTACGATATCGCTTTGCGGTTCCATCCTTTTCAAACTCTTCACACCATGGATGATTGTCCCAGGATTCATGCTTCTTTTCTTCATATACATGGGTTTTAAATGGGCGAGCGCCTTTGAATACTTCGCCAGAAAAGGAGGGAGTGAGAAATCAGCAAATATCATTGCCGTGGCAAAGTCGAAAAAGAGCGTTGGCTCCGTGATGGTTTCAGCCCATTATGACTCAAAAAGCCAGCTCATGCCTGTTGCCTTGAGGGCAGCTCTTTTCGTTGTGGGCTTTATCAGCGCGTTGCTTTTCTCGCTCGCCCTCGTAATTATTGGTTTTCTTGGTGCTTCCGGCAGAAATATCACGATTAACATCCCTTATTTCGCCGTGAGTCTTGTTCCAGCCATCTGCTTTTTTGTTCTTGTTTTTAACTTCACATCCAACAAATCCACCGGTGCCCTCGACAACGCTTCGGGCGAAGCGGTTATCCTTGAAGTGGGAAGGGTATTGTCTGATAGCCCGCTTGAAAACCTTGATCTCATAATCGCCTCTTTTGGATGCGAGGAAGTAGGTCTAGTTGGTTCGATCAAGTATTTAATCGCTCACGAAGAGGAATTAAAGAAATCGCCGTTCTTCATGCTCAATTTTGATATGCCCTTTTCTCCGGATGGAAAGCTCTACCTGAATACAGGTTTTGAAATACCTCCGCGCCGGACAAGTTCAAAATTAAACGAGCTCGCGCGCTCCGTTGCCGGAAAAATGGGAATAAGTTTTCATAATTTATTCATGCCTGTTGGAGCGGCGGCGGATCATATGCCCTGGGTAAAGCACTTTTTTGAGGCTACAGGATTTGTTTCTCCCACAACTTACGTTCACAGCAGAAGGGACTCCATATCAAAAATTAACACTGATGCCCTTGAAAAAATAGGCAAGATTACCCTTGGGATATTAAGGGAACTCGATGGCGGTTATTCGGAAGGTCAAGAATGAATCTATTGTGGTTTTCTCCAGATTTTTAAGGGATGGAGACTAATGGTAAAGTTTCTTACAGGCTCTTCGTGAGGTATCGGTGGATCGAGATTGCTGCTTTTCTCCCGTCAGCGCAAGCCTGGGCGACGCCGCTGCTTCCTATAACATCACCGCCTGCAAACACGCCATTTATCGAAGTCGCCATTGTCTCAGTGTCAACAAGAATCGTTCCATCTGTTCTAACAGTCAGGTGACTTGCGAGGTATCCGCGTAAAGTTGGCTCGATATCACGCGGGGTTGAGATTATTAAAGTCCCAACATTAAGTCGGTTAACCTGGTGCACGCTCAAGTCTTCCATTCGCTCAATGCTCTGTACACATGGATTCGCCTGTCCTGGCGCTAGCGAAATCTCTTCGAGTCTTTCGTTTCCCTGTGCAGAGATGATTGTGGTTTCTGCAATGATTTCTACTTGCGGGTCGTCAATCTTCTTAACGCCGCAAGAATCCAGAAAATCATCACGGTTCACCCACGTAATAAGATAAACTTTTTTAGCGCCCAAATTTCTCGCCACGATCGCAGTGTCAAGTGCAGGTCTGCCGTAACCGTAGACGGCAACTCTGGCACTTAGTTCCCGCTTCACTTTTCTTCGGGCTGATGTGAGGAAGGAGATAGCGTCAATTACTCCGGGGATATCGGAGCCTGGTATCCTGGGGTCGCAGTTGTGCCTTGCGCCGGTTCCGATAAACATACTTCTGTAGCCTTCTCGCCATAGAGACTCGAAAGTTATCTCCTTGCCAAATTGGATATTGCCCCTGAATGTGATTCTTTCCAGGAAGGCCCCCTCCAGGTCATTTTCAAGGACAGTTCTGTCAATCCTGAACTCGGGAAGTATCTGGGCGGGAATGCCCCCCGCTTCTATCATCGCCTCAAGGATATCCACACTGTAACCAAGCAAGGAGAGAAAATAGGCGCATGATATTCCTGCTGGGCCAGAACCGATTACCGCGATTTTATGATTATTCCGACTTCTCGGAGGCGAGGGCCAGGACATTTCGTCCCTCTGGGATGAACATATATAGGCCTCTATCTCCCTGATTCTCACAGGAGAGGTTCCCTCATCGACTACGCATTTCTTTTCGCAGAGCTGACTTGAGGGGCAGATAAGCCCGCAGACAGCCCCGAGGGGATTCTTTTCCATGATAGTTAGCGAAGCCCCAGCGAAGTTACCGCAGGATGTTCTTCTCAAAAAATTTGGTATATCTATGCTGGCTGGACAGGCCTCAACGCAGGGAGCATTTTCACATTGCAAGCAGCGTTGGGATTCGAAAACAGCGGACATCGCATCCACGACTTTTAGCACCTGAACATCATGCCTTATCGGTATTGTTTCTATAAGCTTGCTTTCCTTTGGCATCACAAAAATTGGAACATCTCTTTCCAGGGCTCTCAATGAAGCGAGCGCCGCGTTTATTCCGGCTGCGCATGCATTTGCGACTCCTCCGCCGAAAATGGTCTGGCTTCCGGTAAGAAAAAGTCCTTTTATCCGAGTTTTAGCGCCGGGCAAAGC
>JACVIW010000270.1 GCA_015711695.1 Candidatus Geohydrothermomicrobium daggyaiense | reverse complement strand
TGAACTGGGCTGCAGGAAACCTTCTCGGAAGTGGTATTTCGCTGAAGGCACCACGCGAGTGGGTTTTGACGAATGGCTAACCCTTCAGAACCCCGCCGGTAATGATGTTCGCGCAAGAATAACTTTCATGTTCAGCGATGGTACTACCCAGGTTAAATGGGTGAGATTACCGGCGAAAAGCAGAACGACTGTTTTTGTAAATCTCTCGGTTAGCCTTGGCACAATCTGTGACGGCATCGCGGTACACCCGTATGATTACCCCCAGCACTGGGCATGGTATTACTCTTACGTTGTTCAACTTGCTGGCAGATACGGTTTTGGTAATAAGGAGATCATCTGCTCCGAAATAGGCTGGCCGAATGGAGTTCGCCCGGAATTTTCTGTTGAGGGTCAGAGGCAAGCAATTGGTGAGGTAGGGATTGGAGGACTCATTAGGGCTGGTTGTCAGAAGATATGGGTCTTCCAGGATGTTGACGCTCCGCCTGGTACTTCTCCTGACGGAGACTATTATGGACTGTTCAATTTCTATGGAAGACCTTACCCCGCATGGAATGAATACAAGAAATGGCAGGCAACTTTTCCTGATTACGGTAACAAACCCGTAAACTGAATGGTCTTTCTAAATGGTTCAAAGTTGTTTGCGCGATTGAAACCTGTATTTTAGCAGGCGGAGTATTTTGAGAATTCCAGTTGATTTCAACGCATTGTTTTCCTGTTCCAGCAAATCTCGCGAGGAGCGGAGCTTTGATATTTCCTTTGATTGTGTGCTGATAACGGAGGCAAGTTCCCGATTCTTCATTTCCGCCTCTTCGAGTCTTCGGGTAAGTTCAATTATTTCTTTTTCCTGTCTTTCGATTATGTCCATCTTTTTTAAACCTCTTCTGGCTAAGGATACGAGTTCGTGACCCATCTTCTTTGGCTTGCACACCATGACCACAAAATCAGATTTCAGGATTCCCTTGTGGATAAGGTTCTCCTCAAGTGAAATGAGCATATTTAGTAAAGCGCAATCTAGGGGGTCATCCGGCTTGAAATTCCCCGCTATTCCTTCAAGCAGGGGATGTAGAATAGAACCACCATATTCAACCTTTTCAACGACTTCAAAGAAATCCTCAATGCATGACGGAATTTCTGAAGATCTAACGGCTTCCGAAGGGTCGACGCCAACTATATGACCCAGCGGTTTCCTTTTCACTTTTTCTTCGTAATATCCTGTGAGCTGGTTGTATTTGTAGATGGAGGGAAGAGCGGCATATATTCTGTTGATGATTTCAAGCTGTTTGTCATCGAACTGAAACCTATCAGCACCGATGTATTCGTTGAGTATCAGGACACCATCTTTTTTCAAGGATTTGGATATCTGACACAGGCAATGTTCAAGATTCGTTATATGGTGCAGGGCAGCGGCAGAGACGCAGAAGTCATAAAATTCAGGCTTGAGCGTATCGGTGTTGAGATCGAGAACAGCATAAGTGATATTCCTGTCCTCAGCGAGATTTTTTGCTTTTCTTATGGACTCGTATGAGATATCCACTCCATGCATCTGAAAAGCAAGATTATTGTCAATTATGTATCGTTCTATGTACCCGGATCCGCATCCGATGCTTAGCCCTATGAGCTTGCCAGGTTTTGTGTACCTTTCCAGAGCCCATTTTACCCAGTAGTTATTTTCGTCAGAAGTGATCCGCCTGTTGATGGCCTTAGCCACAAGAGGATGCTCCGCCCAGGCTATAGATCTGAGCCCGCCCTCTATTGTATAGATGTCAGAAAGGTCTCCCCAGTGGCGAGCAGTCTTTTCCCTTCTTTCTTGTGATTGATGTGAATGCATTCGAAACCCTCGGGCAGGTTTAATTGGAATCCTTTAATTCTTTTAATATTTGCCTGATGTATTTACGTGCTCTTTCAAGAGGCAAGAGCACCGCGTTTCCTTCGCTGTCCTTTGAAGTGGCAAGCTCCGGCAAAATGACCGCAACTGTATTGGATATGGCGGCAGCTATTCTGGCTGCTTCAGCAGATTCACCTTTTGTTTTTGCCCTTTGAGATTTAAGTCGCGCCCTTTCAAGTTCGTCCAGAAGCGGCAGAATAGAGCGTGCTGTTTCGGCTTTTTTTCTCTTTTCCTCTTTAATCAGAAAAGAAATGTCTTCGGCTGCTCTTCCCTCGACTCTCCACATGTAGTAGGTGAATGCGCCGAAGAGAGCAAGTATCAACAGCACCGAAAAGAAATACAATATTTCATTTATCACAACGTATCGATTTATGCTCATTTTTCAGATTATTAACGCTGTTAGATTGTCGTGCAGAATAAATGATATACATTTTTAGTTCAAAAATGTTGGCTGATGTTAACTTTCATGATGTGATAGTTTATTGTTAGTTGCTTTAATCGCGCACGAGAGTGCGTGCGTCATTCGCTGATTCGTGCATCTGGACTATGAAAGCAATTAAAGAAAAATTTGCGAGAGTAGAAAACGAGAAAGCAGTATCCGTGATTGTTGTGCTTTACAACTCTTCAGCATATATTGAGCAGTGTTTTAAATCACTCGGGAAAGTGACATATCGCCCCATTGAATTAATTACAGTCGACAACGGTTCTGAGGACGACTCTGTGTTTCGCGCGCGCAAAATATCCAATGATTTTGATTTCCCCTGTGTTTTCAGTTGCCTTGGAAGAAACAAGGGCTTTGCGAAAGCGAGCAACATTGGGGCAGCTATTTCCAGTGGCGATATTCTTTTCTTTTTGAATCCGGACACCGAGATATTTCCGGATGCTATTAACGCGCTCGTTGAGGCCTTCAACGATGATTCTGTCGGAATCGCGGGCTGCAGGATTTATTATCCTGACAGAATGACCCTGCAACATACCGGGGGGTTCATTAGAGACAACGGGTTAACCATGCATTACGGCTTTAACGAAATTGACACGGGTCAGTATTCAGAGGTCAGGGATGTTCAATATGTTACGGGCGCGGCGATTGCTGTAAGAAAGGACATCTTCACGAAAGTCGGTATGTTTGATACTGGATACTATCCAGCCTATTTCGAAGAAACTGATTTGTGCTTGAAAGTAAGAAGGCTGAAATACAGGGTTGTTTATGTTCCGGGTGCCAGGGTGATCCATCATGAATCAACGACAACAGGCAGATTCACCGAAAGATATTATTACCTATATCACAAGAACAGGATAAGGTTTATATTAAAGAACTTTTCTCTTAGTTTTATACTCAACCGGGCGCTTCCTCTCGAACAGAAATGGATTGGAATGATCAATCCTGAAGAACAGGCGCTTCCTTTAAACAAAGCGTACATCGCAAACATTTTACGCCTTCCGGTGATTCTTTT
>JACVIW010000269.1 GCA_015711695.1 Candidatus Geohydrothermomicrobium daggyaiense | reverse complement strand
TTTGAGCCCTGAATACGCAGGGTTTGCTTTTCCAGCTCATACTCCCGGTTCAGCCACCTTCGAGGAATTGGCTGATGAGTCTGTTGGAGCATCCAGGCTTGGCGTACTCAGAATGGATGTGGATGATCTGGGCAAAATTTTTACAAAGGGCATACCGGAAAAGGAAATGTCTTTCACTCGCTATTCCGTGCTATCACGCATGCTGAATCGCTATTTCCGGGAATACCTGCCTTTAGTGGCAGAGGGGAAATTTGAGGGTGGTGTTACTCTTCCTATTTTTGACCGTCCGAAGGATAAAATTCGCGCTGCGGAGATAATATATTCCGGTGGTGACGATTTGTTTCTGGTTGGGGCTTGGAATGACCTTCTGGAAATAGCATTTGATATCTCATACTCTTTTAAATTATTTGTCTGTGAAAATCCAGCTCTTCACATCTCTGGAGGTTTGGTTGTTCACCGTCATGACCACCCGCTCTATCGCCTGGCGGGACTTTCTCAGGAAGAGGAAGACAAAGCAAAGGCTGCGGAGGGCAAAGATAATTTCTGCTTATTCCAAAGGACTGCCAAATGGGATAAGTATTTAGAGATTTTCGAAAATGTACTCATGCCCTTGTTGACTTCTGGGAATGGGGAAAAAGCTGAGCTTAAACCTTTTAAATCGGGGGAGGATGAAAAGGTCAGGCATTACATAGAACTAACTATTCCCAGAGCTTTGCTTCACAGGTTGCTTCAACTTTTCCGGGATTGCGGCCAACCCGAATGGAAACTCAACCTTCCCATTCTCTCTTATGTGCTCTACAGGGCTCGGGAAGGATTGGAAAAGATGGCGAAAGAAGAAAAGTGGGTTGAAAAAAAGCACATATTGGAAAAATTGGAAAAGTTAGAGATGTACCTGAAAAATTTTGACAAGGCTGAGACCAATTTCGCTGCTCTATGTTGCGTTGACCTTTTAACCAGAGGGGGTTTTTAGAATGGCAAATAAAAAAGATACAGGCAATGATAAAGATTTCAAAGAAATTGAGTCTAAAATAAAAAATCTTCAAAAGTTTGAGAATATGGATGAAGACAGTTTAGTTAAACACACAAATAAATTAGGGGAGCTTTTAAAGGAAAATAAAGTATCTTCCAGCCAGATACGGAAGATATTTAGAGAAGTGAAGAAGTTACAATTCGAAACAAAGTCTCCTTCCAGCAAATCGGGTTTTAATCCAGGAAGAGTTAAGCTCCTGAAACCGAAAATAGCCTATCTGGCTGGCAGAGAGCCAAAACTCAAAGGTTTTAAGCGCGTGATGGACGCCGCTATTGACAAGGTACATGACATCGGTGATTTCGGGAGACTAACTGAGTTTATGGAGGCAGTTATGGCATATCACAAGTGCCATGAAGGGCCTGATTAAATAAGGAGGTATTGATATGGCTGACCGCGATGATCATATCTTTTACGGAAAACTGTTATTAAAAGGTATCCTGCGATGCGAGACCGGACTTCACATCGGGGCATCAAAGGAAATTATTGAGATAGGGGGCGTTGACAATCCCGTTATGCGTGACCCACGTACCGGTTATCCTTACATTCCGGGAAGCAGCATTAAAGGAAAACTCCGCTCTATAGCAGAAAGACTGGAGGCAAAAACGTTCAATCGATCCACGGGAAAGGGTATGCGTCATGAATGCTCTGATAGGAATTGCAAAGTCTGCAGGCTATTCGGCTCCACGGCAAAAAATAAGGACGAGGAGAACATGCCTTCTCGGCTTCGTGTGAGGGACGCGTTTCTTACGGATGAGAGCAAGGAATGGTTGCGTAAAATCGATACCCCACTGAGCTATAGTGAATTGAAATACGAGAATGCTCTTGATCGCTTGACATGCGAAGCTAATCCCCGGTCGGTGGAGAGGATCCCAGCAGGAGCGGAATTCACTTACGAAGTTACATACGACCTCGATAACGCGGAACAGTGCGAAACGGATCTCGAGTTATTGCTTAACTGCATGTCCATACTTGAAGATGATTATCTTGGCGGCCACGGCACGCGGGGCTATGGGAAAATAAGCTTCTGCGACAACCGCTTCATTCTGCGAAGCAGAGCGTATTATTTAGGGGATGAGGAAGAGAAACTCCTGGAAATAACGGAAGAGAAAGAGGAAAAGGTTCCTTTATCCATAAATGACCTGCGGAAAAACCTCAAAAATTTATACCAATCATCAATTCAACATGTCTTCAGAGAGGGGGTCTAATTGGCAATCCGGCTATTTCATTTAAAGCCTCTTTCTCCTTTCCACCTCGGGGAAGCTACTGGCGCGATGGAAAGGGTGAGCGAGGTAATACACTCAGACACCCTCTTTAGCGGGCTTTGCCATGCATGGCTTCGCCTTTACGGGCGTAAAAGCCTGGAATCCTTCCTTCGAGCTCTTAAAGACGATGGAGGCTTGCTTAAACTATCTTCTGCGTTTCCATATCGAAAAAATGAGAGCGGCGAAATCGCCTATTATCTTCCCTGGCCTCTTGGGAGCGCATCCATTTTCCAATTCGAAGATCACAAAGTCGTTAAAAGAATCCCTTTTATCCCTGTGGAATTTTTTGAAAAATTTTTCACTAACGGCATTGCTGAAGCCTTTTCAGGAAAGACTTACCCGCGCATACAGATTCCCCGGGCGGATGAAAAGTTGCTAATTGAAGAAGCAAAAAAGCTCAAAGAAGGAATATGGATTGAAACGCGCATAAGCACGGCCCTTTGCCGCCGTAGTATGAGCGCCGTCCCTTATTATGTGTCAGTTTTACGTTTCAAAACGGAGAGAAAAACTCAAGGATCTGAGTGGGGATTGTATATTTTGGCAGAAGGGAATGAAGTCTGGATAGAAAAATTACCGGGTGCCTTACGACTGCTGGGCGATATGGGCGTTGGCGGGGAACGCAGTATTGGCTGCGGTGTTTTTGAGATTGAACATGGTGATTTTACGCGGTTGGAAAAACTCATCGATAGGCAAGCGGATTACTATATGTCTATTTCACTGGTTTTTCCCGCCAGAGAAGAGAGGGAAAAATTGGAGCGCTCACGCATAAACTTTCTGGAAAGGAAAGGCTGGATCGAATCTCCCGAGATGCCTTTTGCTTTTCGCAAGAAGAGAATATTGATGATCAAGGAGGGTTCGGTACTCGCTTACCCTGTTAAGGGATCATTGATAGATGTTACTCCTGATGGATGGCCTGGGCATAAGGTTTACAGATACGGAGTAGGATTTTACTTACCGGTGACCTTCTAAGGGGAAGTCATGGATAAGAGAACTTACTTGATCGAGGTACTAACGCCTGTACATATTGGATCGCATGAGGGGGCTTTCACCACATATGA
>JACVIW010000268.1 GCA_015711695.1 Candidatus Geohydrothermomicrobium daggyaiense | reverse complement strand
GGCGAACTTAATCCGAGTTTGATGGCGAGAACTTCGCTGGAAACCATAAAGGCGAAAAACGGGGAAGTAATTGTCAGAGCTAACCAGAATATTGGCAAGAAAGAAGCGAAAAGAATCGCCGAAGAAGGTTACAAGGAAGTCAGAGTGAGGTCGGTTCTTACATGCAGGACAAAATATGGCGTTTGTTCCGCCTGTTACGGCCAGAATCTCGCAACAGGGGATGAGACGCCAATAGGAGAGGCTGTGGGTATAATAGCCGCCCAATCTATAGGTGAGCCTGGAACCCAGCTCACAATGCGCACGTTCCATTTCGGCGGTGTATACGCCGGAGCTGGCAGGGACATAACCCACGGTCTTCCGAGGGTTGTTGAGCTTTTCGAAGCAAGGAAACCGAAGGGTCAAGCTTATCTTGCGGAAAGCCGCGGAAAAATTGAGATAAAGAGGGGTGAAACATATAACACCGTTATCCTGCATGGCGAAAAACCTTATGAAGAGGGGAAAATGGTTCCCCATGACTATGTTTATGAAATTCCCCATGCGCTGAAACTTCTTGTGAGCAACGGAGATGAAGTCGCTGCCGGTGATCAGATAACAGAGGGCTCGATTGACCCCAAGGATCTTCTCGAGATAAGAAACCGGGAAGCTGTGCAGTTGTATCTTGTTGAGGAGGTACAGAAAGTTTATAAGGACCAGGGCGTAGACATTCATGACAAGCACATCGAGATCATAGTAAGGCAGATGCTCAAGCGTGTTACCGTTACCGATCCGGGTGATTCTGAAGAATTCCTGCCAGGTCAGCTTGTGGATTTCATGGAGTTCGAGGAAGAGGCGAAAAGAATTGCTGAACAGGGAGGCGAGCCTCCTAAGTTTAAGGAAGTTCTGCTCGGAATAACAAAAGCCTCGCTCGCGACGGAGTCGTTCCTGTCGGCTGCCTCATTCCAGGAAACGACAAGAGTGCTCACTGACGCTGCTCTTGCGGGAAAGGTTGCCCGCCTGATGGGTTTGAAGGAAAACGTGATAATCGGAAAACTGATTCCATGCGGTTCTGGCATGAACCGTTATAGAAAAATCAAGGTAAAACCTGTTGGTGAGGAGTGGGAGCCGTTTTTCACCGGTGAAGGGCTAGTGCGGCCTGTTGAGCGCCCTCCCGTTGACGCGATGGACATTCTCAAAGGTATAACAGGTGAAATTGAACGAGAAGGCGGTTTCGAAGAGGAAGAAGTTGACAGTTAACCAAAGTGGTGGTACATTCTGTCTTCAGCGCAGAAAGCGCTGTTTTTATTGACTGTTGCTGGGGGTTCGTGCCTGCGGTTTTTGGGCTCCAGTAAAAATCCCTTATGGATTTCAGGGGTGAAATTTGCCGACAATAAACCAGTTAGTAAGGAAAGGAAGAGAGAGAAAGGCGAAGAGGACATCTGCTCCGGCGCTGCGGGGTTGTCCACAAAAAAGAGGAGTTTGCACTCAAGTAAAAACGACAACCCCTAAAAAGCCGAATTCGGCGTTAAGAAAGATCGCGCGAGTAAGGCTCACAAACGGGATTGAAATAACCGCGTATATCCCGGGTATCGGTCATAATTTGCAGGAGCACTCAATAGTGTTAGTAAGAGGAGGGAGGGTGAAAGACCTGCCTGGGGTAAGGTACAAGATAATAAGGAGCGCCCTTGACGCCGCGGGCGTGGAGGGTCGGTCGCAGGGTCGCTCCAAATACGGAACTAAGAAGACGCCGCAGTAGGGGGAACTGAATGCCGAGAAGAGGGCCAGCACCGAAAAGGGATATTGAACCAGATCCGGTTTATCAAAGTGCGCTCGTAACGCAGTTCATAAATAAGGTTATGAAGGATGGCAAAAAAAGCAAAGCGGAAAAAATTGTTTATGGCGCGCTGAACGTTATCGGGCAGAGGGAGGGGGTAGACCCGGCTCAGGTTCTTCAGAGGGCGGTTGAGAACGTTCGCCCTCTTCTTGAGGTGAGGTCAAGACGCGTGGGAGGAGCCACATACCAGGTTCCGGTTGAGGTCAAACCTCGGAGAAGCAGAACCCTTGCGGTGAGATGGATTGTGAATTTTGCAAGGCTGAGGAGAGAAAAGACTATGGCTGAAAGACTCGCCGGTGAGATATTGGATGCCGCAAATCGGACCGGCGCTTCGATAAAGAAAAGGGAGGACTTACACCGGATGGCTGAAGCGAACAAGGCTTTCGCCCATTACCGGTGGTGAGAAATGAGTCGGGCAACTTTGAAGAAAAAAGAAAAGAAAATAGAAGCGACGGATATGAACGCCAACGGAGAAAGGGAATATCCGCTCGATAGAGTAAGGAACATAGGCATAATGGCGCATATAGATGCCGGGAAAACGACGACGACCGAGCGCATTCTATATTACACCGGAAAGACGTACAAAATGGGCGAAGTGCATGACGGCGCTGCGGTGATGGACTGGATGATCCAGGAGCAGGAACGTGGCATCACGATCACTTCTGCTTCCACAACATGCCATTGGAAGAATTTCATTATCAATATTATAGATACGCCCGGACACGTGGACTTCACTATCGAAGTTGAAAGATCACTCCGTGTGCTTGATGGTGCGGTGGCAATTTTCGATGCTTTCGAAGGAGTTGAGCCACAATCGGAGACGGTATGGCGTCAGGCTGATAAATACGGGGTGCCAAGAATTTGTTTTGTCAACAAGATGGATAGGGCGGGCGCTTCGTTCGAGAAATGCATTAAATCGATCAGGGAAAAACTGGACGCCAAACCTGTTGCGGTGCAGATACCTATCGGAAAAGAGGACGCGTTTGCAGGGGTTGTGGATCTTGTAAAGATGAAAGCGGTTTTCTGGGAAGATGAGCTTGGGGAAAAGTACAGATATGCTGAAATTCCTGGTGACGTTCTTTCCGCTGCGATAGAGGCTAGAAACCTGATGCTTGAGGATGTGGCTGAGTTAGACGATGAACTTATGGAGCGCTACCTGTTGGGTGAGGATATTGAGGAGAGGCTCATAAAGAAAGCGATCAGAGCTGGCACCCTTTCTGCGAGCATCGTGCCTGTTCTGTGCGGGGCGGCGCTTAGAAACAGGGGAGTACAGCCCCTTCTTGACGCGATAGTGGATTACCTCCCATCTCCGCTTGATTTACCTGAAGTGGAAGGAGAAAATCCATACACAAAAGAGATTGAGAAAAGACCGCCGCGTGATGACGCACCGTTTACTGCTCTTGCCTTCAAGATCATCTCTGATCCATATGTCGGGAAACTTACGTACTTTCGGGTCTATTCAGGCTCGATTGAAGCGGGTTCCACGGTGCTGAACTCCACGGGGGGGCACAGGGAAAGAATCGGAAGGATTCTCAGGATG
>JACVIW010000267.1 GCA_015711695.1 Candidatus Geohydrothermomicrobium daggyaiense | reverse complement strand
AAGACCGCCTGACATGGTCCATTGCCTCACTAATTGATACTTCACGACCAAGCTGAGGATCAATATCCCGCGCAGCTTCCCCGAGAAAAAGACAACCGGGTTCCCGGGGGTATGAGGAGCACTTACCCGAGGTCCGGCAGGGACACTTTGACAGGAGAAATCTGAATTCAGTTGCGGAGAGGAGCTCTTCGATAAGCGATACGGGTAGGGCTGTACCATCTGGAATATCGATGTTTTCCACAACCGGGATGTATGTTGAGTCGAGGTTTTTTTCATTCCAGAGAAGTGGACCTATCAGTCTGTCTATTAAGGGGACGCGGGCAAGTCTCTTTATGAGCTCGCCCGCTCTCCAGAATTTTATGTTAAGTTCAAACCACAATTTCTTTATTGATGTGCCCATAAAGAAAACATAACATCAAAAATGCCTTTGGAAAAACTTCTCCAGACTGCTTTTTATAAAGCTAACGTCAACCGAGCCCCAGATGGAGAGTCTTTTCCAGAATTTTTTTAAGCTTTGCGCCAAAGTTTTTTTAAAATCCAGGATGCATTTTCCAGGTGACATTTGTCTTTTTCCCGGAAGGTATTCGGTGTAAAACCACTCCTTGATTGCTTCCATTGCTCTTTCGTACGGAACTATAGTTTTCCAGGAAAGTTCTGTGGATGCTCTTTCAATATCCACGTCATTATCAAAACCTATCACGCCGACTGCCATCCTTGTCAAGGGGGGTCTTGCGGGATAAAAAGGAAGATAAACTTGCTCAATAATCTCGGATGCTTTGAAGAGAAAAGACGTCGTCATAGAAGGCCCGGGCTTCTTTCCGACAAGCGAACCAAGTTCTGTGAGATATTCTTTCCAGGTAACGCGGTAATCATCCCTGAAATTATAAATCCTGTTGGAGGCCAGATCGCTACTGGCGGCTTTTAGAATGCCTTCAACAAGATTTTCCACATAGATGAAACTGCCGCTGTATACTCCCCCGTCACAGAGAGGTACGGGACCTCTTTGAAAAGCATCGAGAACATCTTTGACCCACACGCTTCCAGGTCCGATAACATTTGCGGGTCTTATTATCGTGCTTGATGTATCAGTGCCAAAAGTATATGCGGCTACGAGATCTTCCGCCTCGATTTTGGTGTCGCAGTACGGTATTCCTGTCCTTATTCTTTCTGCTTCCTCCTTCAATCCTTTAAGGTGTCTTCCCATGCCGTATGCGGCAATTGAACTTAAATATATAAACCTTTCAACCCGGCCCACGCATTCCCTGAGGACATTTGATGTTCCATACGAGGTTACCGTCCTGAAAAGTTCCATGCTTCCCCAGTCTGCCACTCTTGCTACGAGGTGGAAAACGATATCAATTCCTTCCCCTATGCCTGACAGCGTTTCGGGCATCGTCACGTTTCCGTGAACTACTTCGATTTCCTTAAAAGGAGAAGGGGATAGATTTTCGCCGGGGAGCACAAGAGCCCTTACCTCGTATCCACTTTCAAGAAGGCGCCTTACCAGATTGGACCCAATGAAGCCTGTCGCGCCAGTTACAAGGGCTTTCATTCATCCTCCATAGGTTCTACAGAACGATATATAAACAAAATTTGTAAGAACGCGTTCCATTTCATATGGAAAATTATCCCTTTCATTTTAACTGTTTTCGCAGGGTGGATCTTGTTCGAAAAAATTCCATTTTTCCCTGCGCACGATGCGGTCTACCTTGTGAGCCTATTTTTTTGCGTACCCTGCGTATTGCTGGGTTACTTTGGGGCGAAATATTTCACTTCGAGCGCGTGAGCTCAGTTTCCGTATCCGGACTCGTTTTTTAGACGAAGTTAACCGCATCTCGACGGAAGGACAACCGTCGAATTTCACGGTACAGACAATTAAGCGAGGCTCAAAGCGGCCAGTTATAATAGGGTTGCGACTGAGATTAAGCACGATCGTGATTGTTAATTGTCATATCTTTTTCAGTTAAAGAAAAGGAGAGTAATGAGATGGGTGTACGTGTTGGGTTTGTACCGGCAAGCAGAACCATCTTCGACCAAAATCTTGCACTAAAAGTCAGAGATTCCGTGATGAGCGCGATGAGCGATTCAGGTCTTGAGCCGGTTACACCGGGGAATGATTTGACTAAAAATGGACTAGTTCAGACCATAGAGGATGCCAGGAAAACCGCTGATCTTTTCAGAGAGCAGAAGGTCAAAGGGGTCTTGATTGGAGCTCTCAACTTCGGGAATGAAATTCCCGCAGCTATCGCAGCGGTGGGTGCTGACAGCGATTTGCCTATTATGATTTTCGGTATAGGTGAGGAGGGTGTTTTATCGAGGGATAAGAGCAGAAGGGATTCTTTCTGTGGCCTTATATCTATAGCCACCGCTCTCAGGCACAGAAAAGCAAAGTTCGTTTTTCCCCGAAGGGCTATCTGCTTTCCGGAGGATCCCGTTTTCCGCGCCGCTTTAGAACAGTTCGGGGATGTTTGCCGTGCACTTGATAGCATCCGCGGGGCGGTTTACGGTCAGATTGGTCCGAGACCCGCTGATTTTGAAACTTGCGCTTTCGATGAGATTTCGCTTATACGCAATTTCGGGATTAGTGTTGTTCCGGTCCCTCTTACGACGCTTTTCTCGCGTGCCGCTTACGTGCCAGAAAAAAGAATAAGGGAAGTATACGCGGACATGGAGAAGACACTCGACAGATCGAGGGTAAGTGATTATGACCTTTCGCGGATGGCACGAATTGAGGTTGCGCTTGAGGAACTCATTGAGGAATACGGCCTTTCGGGTCTTGCAATTCAGTGCTGGACTTCATTTCAGGATGATTACGGCATAAGTCCCTGTCTGGTGATGGCGAGGCTTACTGATCGTGGTATCCCGTGTGCCTGTGAAGCGGATGTTCACGGAACGCTCAGCATGCACCTCATGTCGGAACTCTCCGAAAATCCTGCTGCTCTTGCTGACTGGAACAACCGGCATGTAAGTCTTGATAACTGTTTTTCTGCCTGGCACTGCGGTGTGTTTCCACCATCCCTTTCTTCGGGTGGGAAAAGAATCGGGTTACATGACATACTCGCAGAGTCAACCGGTCGCTCTGAGGGAAAATATGGCACGATCCAACTCAGGCTGGATAATGGTCCAGTCACCATGGCAAGAATCACTGAGTTCAAGCCTGATGATTTCAGGGTTCTTGTTGCCGAGGGCGAAGTCATTGAAGCTACGGGAGAACCACCTGGAAGTCACGGTTGGGTTGAAGTGTTAGACCTCGACACACTCTATGCTGAGATATTGAGGGGATTTCCGCATCACGTGGCCCTTGGAAGAGGGCATTTCGGTGGTAGCGTTGTTGTCGCTTCATATTTCCTTGGCATTAACGCGGT
>JACVIW010000266.1 GCA_015711695.1 Candidatus Geohydrothermomicrobium daggyaiense | reverse complement strand
GTTGACGGGAAGCGATGAAATCCGTGAAAACATACGTTTTGAGGTTGTCGAGCCAGAATTACCTGACTGGCTACCAGAAAACAGCAGCGTTCTTATTGTAGCTGTGGCAAAGATGTTAGAAGATATTGAGGGCCCCGTGTCGAAAGATCTGACGAGGCGTTGAAAGCTGCGCGAGGAGTGAGATTCGGGTTGAGTCGAGCGCGGATTATCGCCATCACGAATCAGAAAGGCGGTGTAGGAAAAACTACGACGGCAATAAATTTAAGCGCCTGCCTTGCTGATATGGGCTTTAAGGTGCTACTGGTGGACATGGACCCTCAGGGAAACGCGACAAGCGGGGTGGGCATTGAGAAGCCCAGTGTTTCTATGAGCGTTTATGAGGTTCTTGTGGACGGAGCCGATTCCACACAGGTGATAAGGAGAGGACCAGTAAATGGCATGGATGTGATTCCGTCGAAGCTTGACCTTGCCGCGGCTGAGGTGGAACTGGCTGCTGAGCTGTCAAGAGAAAACAGGCTGAGGCAAGGCATAGAGCCGTTAAAAGATATTTACGATTTTATAATAATCGACTGCCCTCCGGCGCTGGGGCTCCTCACCGTGAATAGCCTTGCTGCCGCGCGGGAAACATTAATACCGATCCAGTGCGAGTATTATGCTCTCGAAGGTCTGGTGTACCTCATGAAGACGATTCAGCGAGTTAAGCTCCATGTTAATCCAGAGCTTAGAATCACAGGCGTCCTTCTCACAATGTTCGATTCCAGAACGAACCTCTCAAAAGAAGTGGAAGATGAAGTCAGGAGAGAATACCCTAACCTCACAATGAAAACGGTCATACCAAGGACGGTGAGACTTTCTGAAGCGCCCGGATTCGGGAAGCCCATTATTCTTTATGAGCCTTCATCGGCAGGAGCTAAAGCCTATCTGGATCTTGCGAAGGAAGTGGTGCGAAGTGGCAAGGAAGAGCCTTGGCAGGGGTCTTGATTACCTTATAGGGGCATCGTCTCCTGAGGGCAAGAGAATCGCGGAGATTGACGTAAACGATGTTCGACCGAACCCGAGGCAACCGAGAACGGTTTTTCAGGAAGAAGAAATAGCGAAAATGGCTGATTCGATACGGCAATTCGGTGTTGTTCAGCCCGTGATAGTTAGACCCGTGGGCACCGAGTATGAGTTAATCGCGGGAGAGAGGAGGTTGAGGGCGGCAAAGCTTGCGGGTGTAAAGAAAATACCCGCAATAATAAGGGAAACGGGCGAGACCGACTCTCTGGAAATAGCCCTAATTGAAAATATACACAGGTCTGATTTAAACGGGATAGAGGAGGCCACAGCCTATCAACAATTAGTCGAACAGTTCGGAATGACTCACGAGGAACTCGCTGAAAAAATTGGCAAGAGCAGGACGGCTATCACCAATACTTTGAGGCTTCTGCAATTGCCCGAGTTCATAAAACGAGGTGTTATGGAAGGTGTTATTTCCACAGGGCACGCGAGAGCCCTGCTTGCGCTGCAAGATCAGCCGGAGGTTCAGTTAAGGCTCGCAGAGAGAATAATCGAAGAGGGAATTTCGGTCAGGAAGACTGAAGAATTAGTAAGGAGATACCTCACCGGAAAAGGGACGGCGAGGAAAAGGCGGGTTCCCGCTCCTCAGGAGGCGCTGGTAATGCTTGAAAGGGTCGAGAATTTTCTGGGCAGCCCCGTTTCGTGTGTTATGGGAAAGAGGAAGAGCAAGATACTTATCGAGTTTCGTAGCCTGGAGGAACTCTCAAAGATATGCGAAAAGATTTGCGGGGCTCTCCCGAGAGGTGATAATACCGAGCATGCCGGTGGCAGCCTGTCGGGGGGAATGGAAAGTTCACACGACGAAAAAAGCGGGTAAAAGCTCTTCGGTTTTCCTGGAGGGAGATGTGAAAGGTTGCCTGGGAATCCGGTGGGAAAAGCGCAAAAAGATGACTAACTTATAGATCCGCCCTATTTTCGCTTACCGCTTTATTTCGTGGGCGAGTCTGACGATTTCCTCAACAAGATCCTCAAATGACATGCCCTCGGCTTCGGCCGCGATGGGGAGGAGGCTCGTTTCGGTCATGCCCGGGCTGATATTGAGTTCCAGTACATAGGGCATTGAGTCCTGTTCACCGATGATCATGTCCACACGCGAGATTACACGGCACCCGATGCTTGTATGGGCAAGTATCGCGACCCGCTTGACTTCATCGATAAGTTCAGAAGAGAGCCTTGCAGGCACGAAGTATTCACTCATACCGGGGGTATATCTTGAGTCGAAATCAAAAAAACCTTTACGAGGCACGATTTCCACGACCGGCAGCGCTTTGGGCGGATCGTCGCCGAGTATGCTTACAGCGACTTCAGTTCCCTTTATAAACCTTTCGGTGATAATTCTATCGTCGTAGCCAAGCGCGGCAATGAGCGCTTCCGCAAGGTCTTCCCTTTTATCCACGATCCTAACACCGAGAGCTGAGCCCTGCTCCGCGGGTTTGACAACAACAGGAGAGCCGAGTTTTGCCCATATCACATCGAGAAGTGCGGCTGCTCCCATCTCTTTTAATGTCGTGGCGCTCAAGGCAAAATACTCTGGAGTGGGAATCCCTTGGGATCTGAAAACCTCTTTGGAAAGAATTTTATTGAAGCCAATCATGCTTGGCAGTGGGCCAGGCCCCGTGTAGGGCAAACCCATTATCTCGAGAGTTTCCTGGATAGTTCCGTCCTCCCCGTATTTTCCGTGTAAAGCGATATATACAAGATCGGGTTTTTCTGAAAGCAGGGTGGGGACAAGCCTTTCATCCACGTCAAGCGCTAGCACTTCATAACCTCGCGATTTCAATGCGCGTTCCACTCTTCTTCCGGACATGAGCGAAACGTCGCGTTCAAGCGAGCGCCCACCCATTAGAACGGCTATTTTCGGTTTCATGACATCTACCCCCCCCGCGGGATGTGCTGATTATTTATTACCAATGCCAAGGGAATGATACAGGTCCATTTCTCTTCGTATGACTTTCCCGAGTATCTTGATTCCCTCATTTATCTTTTCTTCAGAAGGATAACTGAAGTTAAGGCGCATTTTGTTCTTCCCGGAGTAATCGGGATAGAAAGCGCTGCCGGGGACATAAGCGACTTTTTGCTCGATAGCGAGAGGAAGCATTTTAGCGGTATCAAGGTATTCCTCAAGTGTCGCCCACACAAACAGCCCACCTGAAGGGTTTGTCCATTTCGCGTTGTCCGGAAAGTGCTTTCCGAGTGCCTCTATCATGGCATCTTTCCTTGCCTTGTATCTTCTTCTTAGCTCTTCGAGATTTTTCTTCCAGAGGTCCGACTTGAGGAAAGCGCAGGCAAACATCTGGTTCAATTTGCTCGAGCAAAGGTCAGC
>JACVIW010000265.1 GCA_015711695.1 Candidatus Geohydrothermomicrobium daggyaiense | reverse complement strand
ACCATGGTCTCTTCCCTCCGCCAAACCTTATGCAAAGAGGGGGAAAATGGCTTGTCTTTCATCTCAACCCTGAAACAATAATCATGAAAGAAAAAATAACAAGAATTTACGCGATCCCCATGGCAATAATTCCTGAACTCCTTACTTCATTTATCAGGAGAAATGAACTCTTTGCAGTACCCGTTTTCTGTGAACGCCAGAAAAAAGGGCGAAAAGAAACCACAAGACTGGACCGAAGTTGCATGGCGGTTAAAATTGATCCCGCGGGCGATACTTTCTTAGGGTATAGAAAGTCCGGTGATATCCGTAAACTTTCGCTCTTGAAGAAGAAGCAGGCCATCCAATTGAGGCTCGAACTTTTTGGAAGACCTAGCCAGGATTTCATTTATCGTATGCATTTGCGCATCTTCACGAAGAAAAAAATCAGAAGGCTCGACATAAAGGTCTCAGGAAGAGATTGTCAGGTGGAAACGCTTGCCTCAAACAGCATCAAGCCTGAAGAAATCAGCGGGATCATAAGAGGTAAAGTTATAGAGGTAAAATTGCCCCGAAACGTCGTCGATAGCGCTTTTTGCCTCCTCGCAGGCGCTGATGTGTCGCTTAACGGCCATATGTATGACCGCTGCGCGTGGGAGCGCGTCTTGATAGAATGAGCTTCAAGAATTCGAGCAAATTGAGAAACAATGCTACTTCTTGCTACTTCTTTTTCAAAGCTCCTTTGCTTTCAAGCGTAACCCGGACGACCTCTCTGCTTGACATATGAGGAGGAATATCCAGGGTTTCTCTCGTCAGTTCATCTGAGCAGACCCATCTGTACCTTAAGAACTCAAGCATCCCTGAGGGACCTTCTATCATCGGGGCTTGAATTTTCCAGAGAGTATCAATGAGGGGATACAATATAAAAGGAGGGACATCAACGATTCTCTTCTGAGCCATTTCGGCTATTTCCTCAATCTCGACCAGGCCTTCTCCAACCGCGTGAAAATAACCCTGAGCCTCCTGTTTCAAGACCGCGAGGAAAAAGCGCGCCACGTCGTCCTCGTGTATAAATTGCATCTGAGGCCTCGCGCCCCCGATGCCTGGAATTACGGGAAGTTTCAAAAGAAATCTCGAAAGGTAGTTGTCCACGTTTGGCCCGTAAACGATACACGGTCTAACTATTGCTACCCCAACTCCGGGGTTTTCTTTCTTAAAAAGCCTCAGCATCATTTCTACTTCGTATTTGTCCGACGCGTACGTGAAATTGGGCTGTCTTCTCGGCAAATCAGTCTCCTTTATAAAAGCGGGATTATCCGGGAAAGCCCCGAACGCCGATGTGGATGATGCGACCGTTATATGACGCGCGCCAGAAGAAAGCGCGGCGCGAAGAACGTTTCTCGCTCCAGAAACGTTTATGTCATGCATAAGTTTCTCATCTCTTAAGGGGTTAACAATAAACGCAAGGTGAACAACGTGATCTGGTTTATGTAATGAAAAGACCCGGGAAATCCGGGAATCCCTCACGTCCATTCGGTAAAATAGAAGGTTATCAAAGCGTCGCCGGGGGCTGTCTAAGTCCACTCCGATCACACGCTCCGCCATGCCTTCTTTTTCCATATGCTCGAGCAGACGAGAGCCGATGTATCCGGAGCATCCAGTTATAGCGACGGTTTTCATCGAATCACCTCTTAAATTCAGGAAAACATGGAAAACGCGTTTGAGCGAGCCACCGTTAATGGCCGGTATAAGGTGAATGAATATTAAAACGCCGAAAAATAAATTTTCAAGTTATCTTTACCAATACGGCAGGATTATCTATTATTTTTATCCGTTAAACAGGGCTAATCACAGCATCAAGAGAAAGTTTCAAGAAAAAACATCTTGAAAAATAAGCCGGAACCAATTGGACAAATAAATAGTTGGGTATCCATCTTTTTAGCCGCGAAGATGGCATGAGAATACATTTGCAAAAATCCGCGATATACTCATGAAATGAAAGAGCAAAGGGTCTGCCCATGCCCTGAAAGTCAGAATTTCCCGTGCTTGCCCTTCCCTCTCTCGAATTCCGCGGCGCCTCGGAGCGCTTCCCCTGCCTCAAGGGTCTTCAACCCTTGAGCAAACTCATACTCGAGTGCGGAACGATAGTCTTTGAATACACTTTCACGAGCGGATTTCAAATCTCCCTTGAGGCAAGTTTGCGGGAATTTCGAAAGATTTAAGCCCATTTTTTCAGCCTCTTCTCTAGCTTTTCCATCGGGAACAACTCTACTCACAAGTCCCATGTTAAGTGCTTCCCAAGCGTCAACCGGTCGCCCTGTGAGAATTATGTCGAGTGCCCTTCCAAGCCCCACTATCGCTGGAAGCCTCACTGTTCCCCCGTCTATCAGCGGAACGCCGTATCGCCTGCAAAAGACACCGAAAACAGCGCTTTCCTCCGCAACGCGGATATCACACCAGCACGCTAACTCAAGACCGCCCGCTACCGCGTATCCCGAAACCGCGGCTATCACCGGCTTGGAAAGAGATAGACGTGTAGGTCCCATTGGCGCGCAATCATCAAGGTCCATGTTTAAGGGGTTTATCCTGTCAACATCCCCGCTGGCTATCGTCTTTAAGTCAGCGCCGGCACAAAAGTGCCCTCCGGCACCCCAGAGAACGCCAGCAAGAGCGGAGTCGTCCGCTTCAAACTCTTTAAATGCTTCAAACAGGAGCTTCGCGGTTTTCCCATCAACCGCGTTCCTCACTTCAGGCCTGTTTATAATTACGGTCCAGACAGCGCCATTTTTCTCAATTTCAACTTCCATTCGGACTCCTCCTCATAGCCCCGCAGTACCTGGATAACCGCATTCCTTTCTACATCGCCATCGCCAGCGGATAGAACATAAAAAAACAAATCGCTCAAATAAACCCAATGAGAAAATAATCCTCCTTCCTTAGCTTCTAAGTCAAAAAAAAATCGCCGAGGCTCTTGCAGGCGCTCGGAAGTATCTTGCCACGACACTTTGAATTTATTGGAGAATGCCGTATTCTATCCCGAGAGTTTCTTCAGCCACCTCCCAATAACCGGAAACGTCTCATATGGCGCCAGCAAGCCGTTGACAAGGTCAAGATGGGCTGTGTCGCGCATCACATGAAACTCATCAAGGCAATTTCTTCCTTTTTTGAGATAGAAGCTCTTAATGTCATCTGGATCGGTGATGTCGCACGTAGCGTCGGCTAAAACCAGTGAAGGGAGAGTAATCTTGTGCATGTTGTCAGAATAATAGTAATAGCCATCGCCCGG
>JACVIW010000264.1 GCA_015711695.1 Candidatus Geohydrothermomicrobium daggyaiense | reverse complement strand
ACATCACCTATATGACAGGAAGAGGTCCCGTTTCCTATCCAGCATTCTCCATGGCTCCGGGAACAAGAAAGACCATAAGGGTAAACGACTCAATCTCACTTCCTGATCCCAACTTCTCAACTCGTGTTCATGGTTCTTCCCCCATCATCGCAGAAAGAGCCATGTACTGGCATGGAGGACCAGATGGGGCTGAAGTCTGTCATGCCTCAATCGGTATGAATCAGGCGCATATGAATTTCTACCTGCCAGATGGCCAGACTTCGAATGGCAGGGAAACCTGGACGCTCGTCCAGAATCCCAACTCAACTTCCGTGGAAATCGAGATAAGCTATCTAACTCCCACCGGAAAGGGAAATGTGACAAAGAAAGAGATTATCCCTGCAAACTCCAGAAGGACC
Source organism: Candidatus Geohydrothermomicrobium daggyaiense (assembly GCA_015711695.1). GTDB lineage: Bacteria > Actinomycetota > Geothermincolia > Fen-727 > JACVIW01 > Geohydrothermomicrobium > Geohydrothermomicrobium daggyaiense. Next base: position 2,997 of record JACVIW010000264.1, on the reverse strand, counting down.
TTCAATATGGCTGAGCATTCAGGTATCCTCGGAAGAGCAGCAATTATGGTCGTTTCAAAAACAGAAAGCATGAAGATCATGGTTGAACGAGCCATGTACTGGAACGATCGGGGAACGGGAACAGACACCATAGGAGGGTATTCGGACAATTAGCAAAATGGACCTTGGTTCAATCTGGCACAAGAGTAAAACATATGGAGATATATGTTGTTCTAAACGCCAAGGTCATCCAATAGATAGGATGTCAAATGCGATCTGAGTCAATCTGCGGGACTGCTTTCCAATCTTTTTCGAACTTGTAAAAAAATCAGCGATTTTGTCGTTATTCGTTAGCCTTTTTCCGCTCACGACTCCACGAAGCTGGAACAATCAACGGTAAAATCGGAAAGCCGCTTTTTATGAACAGATCTGCGCGTAACATGATAATCACTCTCTTTTGTGACTTACTCATCGTTGTCCAACCACAGTCCCCTTACCAGCTCATTTCCGCTATTAGCTGTGACCGTGGCAATGCAACACTACCTAGGAGCATCCAGTCCCACGCACAGCGTTGATGCCAGTCTCCTTCCTCTTACCCTTTCCACCTTACAAAAAGACCTTAATACGAGAGGCTACTTTCCCATGAAGTCAAAAAAATTGTGATAAGCCCTGCGAAAACTGGCAAAGGCAAGTTACTCATGAATAAAGTTGCATCAAGGACAATATTCATCACGAAGAAAAGGGTACAGCTGGAAACTGGAGTTCTGATGATAGCCTCGTGCGCAATCATGAAAGCGGCAAAGATATCCTTATTCGTGTTCAGGGAAGGGTCCTTGGATAGTAGAATCTTGCGAGGTCCACAAAACCTCGATGATTACAAGCCTCTTTAAGTTCGGCAAAGAGTACTTTAGCGCGCCACGGCGTGCGAACCTGGGACAACACTACCAAATCCAGATAGGCAAATCCACCAGGGTAATGGAGAACCGCAAAAAACACGCAAGGCCTGGTTATGAGACCAACATCTACTCAGGCGTGACAGCTTGCCACCGAGCGTCTTGCGCTGGACAACGGTCAGTGACAACACCTTCATTGAGATGACAGCAGTTGTTGGAAATAACATTCGACTCGGGAAAACTTGATCGTCACCGAAGGGTCATTGCTGGCAAACGTCACAGACGTACTAAACCGAAGCGCAATGATAGGCGCACCTTTTAAGGCCAGGAAGTTTTTCATGCCTGACAAAACGGATATCATTCAAATGTCATCCGGAATAAATGAAGACATCAGCTTCTGACAAAGCGAAATCTTTAATGAAAAAAAACAAGGGAGATGCCGGGAAAACAAAGGGGTTACGCATACAGAAATAAGTGACCGGATGACCACCAGGTCAGAATTGAAGCTCGCTTTTACTTTCAAATTTCATAATCTTCATATGGTGTCGGAGGGGGGACTCGAACCCCCACGGGGATACTCCCCACAAGGCCCTCAACCTTGCGCGTCTACCAATTCCGCCACTCCGACATGAGCCGATGCTAACAGGAAATAGCTTGAAACGCCAATCGAGTTCAGAGAGCGTCGGAAAATCTCGCCGGTCCCTTGACCAGATCAATATTCCGCCACGTAGTGTACACTTTATTTCTCTTTTTGTCGATAATCTTTACGGCGTAGAAACTGGACTTACCAATAAGCCCGAAAAATTGACCCTGTCTTCCTATTACCTCAACGTAATCACCGTCTTCAAGGGGTGGGGGAAGCCTGAAAGACCTGTTGAAAAAGACACGGGTTATTTTGCCCTCCTCGTCACAAAGGTCAAAACTGATGTCGAAACTGAGTAACTTGGAGTTTCGGATTTCCTTTCCTCGCGAGAAAGTTTGAAAGGGATTTGTTGAACTGTTTTGAACTATTCCAATAATCTTTTTTTTCATCCAGGCCTCCCGTTTACGCTTCAAACCGCCTTATTCAACCGCAGCCAAATGGCAAATTCGAACTGACTAAAATAATGACCTGATGATAATTACATCGACAACGAACAAGACAGATTTAAAGCCTGAAGCCTGGACATGTACTTAATAATACCACCTATGAGAATCCAAAAATGAACAAATATAAAAACATAATCACAGTTAATATTTCAAACGTATGATTGTCAAGTCTTTCCCATAAGAAAATTCTCCACCATATCAAGCAATTCCTCGGCTATCTCCACTTTTGACATCATCTTGAGTTCGCCCGGTCCGGCTCCAGTCTCGCGCGAAGGAATTATCGCACACAAGCTTGAGTCCGTCCCAAATCCGGAGGCAGAGTCATCCACTTTGTTTGCCACAATCAAATCGAGGTTCTTTTTTTTAAGTTTTTTTATCGCGTTTTCAATCACATTCTCGGTCTCAGCAGCAAATCCAACAAGAACACAGCCCCCTTTTTTACTACCCGCTTCAAAGAGAATATCCTCAGTTGGCTCGAGTATGAGTTCGAAGATTTCATCACTCTTTTTTATCTTCTGTCTGGCTGCACCGCTTGCAGGTCTATAATCGGCGACCGCCGCGGCCATTATGAGCACATCCGCATCAGAGAATCTTTCAAAAACAGCATCCCTCATCTCACGCGCAGTCGTCACCCGCACGATTTCGACTCTGCCAGCCATCCTCAAATCGCACGGACCGGAGATAAGGGTGACATCAGCACCTCTCATGCTTGCCCTCTGAGCAATGATATATCCCTGTTTGCCCGTTGATGGATTGGATATAAATCTGACCGGATCAATGTATTCTCTGGTGGGTCCGGCAGTAACTATAATTTTTTTTCCTTTAAGGGAATCAGTTTTCGAAAGTTCGTATCTTACCGCCTCGAATATCTCAACAGGCTCAGCCATTCGCCCGACACCCACCTCGCCACAGGCGAGTTCTCCTTCCCTTGGCTCCACCACGACGACGCCTCTTTCCCTTAATATCTTTAAGTTCTCCACAGTCGCAGGATGGAGATACATTCTCTCGTTCATAGCAGGAGCAAAAATTACCCGTC
>JACVIW010000263.1 GCA_015711695.1 Candidatus Geohydrothermomicrobium daggyaiense | reverse complement strand
AACCGGTTACACAAGGTTTCTCTCAATGTCCGGAAGGAATTCGAGAACTGGCGCCCGTCGAATACTCTGAGAGGGCATGCGAGTGATGTTGTGCGCAGATTGCTCGTTTCTGAAACAGGTTTCATAACTCTCATGCTTTACTGGACATCGAGATGGCTGATCGAAGACGTTGAAGGCAACAAAAGTATATATAAAGCCGCTTAATGATGATGAGCGGAAACGAAGAATGCTCAAATTATCTTTTAAGCCTCCTGGAGCCATCGCTGGAACCACCCTCGGGCCTGCCAAATGCTCAACTACTCACTTAAGAAAACTCGAGCGGAAACCTAAAAACGTTGCTTCGGCTGCCCTTACCACGCCGTTGTTTTTCGACAGGGAAGCACTGCGCAAAAGTCACGAAGGAAATAGTGATGGTGGATACTCTCGAACCTTCATCGGTGCTTGAGGGGTAGAATCGAAGAAAAAGGTCTTAGCTCAAAGTGAGTGAATGCGTATGTAACCGGCAAAATTAAAAAGACAAAACAAGGATAAGGAAAAGACCGCCGTCTTTATGCTAAGAACGGATAATTGAAAGCAGCTCCTGCACTTTTTCATTGAGAAGTTCTTTCGTTTTTGCCTCAACGTTCAATCTAATAAGAGGCTCTGTGTTTGAGGGACGGACATTGAACCACCAGTCTGGATAAAAAACGCTTATTCCATCGATGTGCTCTATCTCGCCATCGGAATAGCGCCGCTCTATTTCCACAAGTTTTCCAGGTATATCCTCGACCCTGCTGTTTATTTCGCCGGATGCGTGATATTTTTTATACGGTTTCAATATCTCGGAAAGTGGTCTTCCCTCGATACTGATGATTTCGAGAACCATTAAAGCCGCGATAAGTCCGGAATCCGCGTTGTAATTGTCTCGGAAATAATAATGACCGCTATGCTCACCAGCAAAAATCGCGCCGGTGTCAAGCATCGTCTGCTTAATGAAAGAGTGCCCAACCCTTTCCTTTATGGGAATTCCACCCTTAGCCTTAATTGTCTCGGGAACTATCCAGCTGTTGATAGCGTTGTAAATTATCTTTTCTGAAGGGTTTCTATCCAGAATCCTGCTTATCAGAATCGCGTTGGTAAGCGACCCGCTTATCGGTTCTCCCATATCGTCCACCAAAAAAACCCTGTCGGCATCCCCGTCAAAAGCCATACCTACGTCCGCACGGTTCTCTTTTACCCAGGTCGAAAGGAGTTTTATGTTCGCGGGGTCAATGGGATTGGGCTGATGATGCGGAAATGAGCCGTCAAGTTCAAAACAATAGGGGATGAGTTCGCAGGGAAGTTTCTCAAACAGCGCAGGAACGATCATACCAGCCATGCCGTTCCCTGCATCAACAACTACCCGGAGGGGTTTTATTACTTTTACGTCCACGAACCCCAAAACGTGCTCAACGTATCGGTCGAGCATTGGCTCTTCCGAATAGGAACCACGGCCCGAAGGTTCGGGAATGTCTCCTTCGAGCACCATTCTTTTTATTTCCCCGAGCCCAGTGTCAATACTTATCGGTCGAGCAAGCCTCCTGCAAAATTTCGCCCCGTTGTATTCCTTGGGATTGTGGGAGGCAGTAAACATTGCACCGGGAAGATTCAGGACACCCGAAGCGAAATAGAGCATGTCGGTTGAGCAAAGACCTATGTCTACCACATCCGCACCCTGCTCCAGCGCACCCTGTATGAATGCACGTGAAAGCGCTGGAGATGAAAGACGCATGTCTCTTCCCACAACTATCTTTTCCTCCCCAAGAAAGGCAACAAAGGCTCTGCCTACGTCCATCATGATTTCTTCGTTGACCTCATCGGGATATATTCCTCTTATGTCGTATGCCTTGAATATTCCTGGATTTATCCTTTTCATTTCACCTGTCAACTCCTTTAACTCTTCTTCTTGTCCTCGATTTTTTTTCAAAAAAAGTCGCTCCATCATGATTTAAGACAAACAATATTATCCAATATAAGCGGTCAGTTATCACAGATTTTGTTATTAATGCGCAAAATTAATACCACACTTACGGGGATTTTGGCCGCTATAATGAACCTCCAGCAGGCATACTCTCCCGGTGTTTACAAAGCATATCCCTCGCGAGAAGCACATAATTCATGTCGGATGGAAATGCCTCAAGAGTTATGGTCCATCATGGAAACTCTTAAGAATATCGAGGTCTCGCCTCCAGTGGTGCTTCCGCACCCTGGCAGAAGATGCAAGTCATTACCTCCGCGATTGTCGCTCAATAGAACGTGCTTTGTTCTCCCGCCGAGCAGGCGAACAAAATCCTCTGGGCTAAATCCGTTCAGACTCGCGTGCCCAGCATCAAGATTCGAATATAACCATGGCACTCTATCAAGGATGGTCTTTGTGACCTATCGTGAGTGTTCGAGTCTTATACCGTGCTCGCACGTAATCGAAATCCCAATACAATCCGCGATCTCCACTATCCTGTTCAGGGTAACAACCTGATATGAAATTCTCTTCTCAAGCGCCAGCAGAGAGCCAGCACTCCAGTTTGAATGGAGGATCATTAATCCTGCACGAAGATAGGCGAAGATTTCCAACGCCCTTATTACCTCTTTAACAGAAGCGTCTCTCAAAACTTAAAAGGTAAGCCAACGGGCAAGTATAAGCCGTGTCCTCGACAACCCCCAAGCTATAGCGGGCAAGAATTCTTGCCGCCTCTTTGATATCAATTGAAATCGAGCGTTGCCTTATTTTCCTCAATGAAGAAATCGAGAAAATCAAACCAGTTTTCGCCGATCCAGGGTAATTCCTTTATAAAGTTCTTTAACGGATTGTTAGGATAACCCGGTTTTAAAACACGAGCCGGACAAAATCACGATTTCCTTTTCTCGCTTTTCATAACATTTTACATACTTCATTTTCGAGAAAATCATACAACTGCAAGAAGGTCGACCTTCCCCGTCCGAAGACTGAAAACAATCCGCGCCGTACAGCCCCGCCATAGAATTGTGAAGAAATTCCACTAGCAACAGGGGCAATGCGGTTTTAAAAATCCCTGCCTCACGCTCAAAGTGAAAGGGGATTTTCTGCCCATTTAAGGATTAGCGTATGCAAAAACGCGTAACCGATCGCAGTGAACCAAATCACAACGGGAACTGATGGGAATTTATTATCGGCTTGAAGGTTCATTATCATGATGTATTGGATATACTGCTGTGGATCATCCAGTGGCTCCACTCACGAGAACTCTGGCTACCGGGTAAATGACGGGATGTTCCTTGTCAAATAAATTGCACGGTTATTTAAAACACAACAACTCCGTCAACGGATTTATAAACGCGCCGCTTATCGTGCACAGAAATATATCGAAAATTATGCCTATGAGCACAGCTTATCGGGGGCAAATTTTATTTTTTTGC
>JACVIW010000262.1 GCA_015711695.1 Candidatus Geohydrothermomicrobium daggyaiense | reverse complement strand
GTAATCTCATATCATCGTAAGATTTGAAGAATGCTCGTGAATTGACTGGCAATCAGGCTAAAATCTTAAAAGATAAAAAACTTTGACGAGAGGCCAAGGCCAGTTATCCTAGGAATCTTTCGTATCCACCTCGCTTTTCTCTTTTTCGCTGTCCTTTGAATAGCTCCCTTTGCCGTTCCCGTTAGACGGTATGCTACGCTTTTTTCCATAATCGGTCGAGTAAAAGCCTGAGCCTTTAAACACTATTCCAGCAGGATGAAAAACTCTTCTTACATCACCGCCACAAAAAGCGCAGGATTTAACACTGTCACTTATTCCGTGCATTACCTCAAAAGTCTTGTTACAAGCTTTACATTTGTACTCATACCTCGGCATGGCTACCTCCCGCTGTCACGCGATGTATTAGCAACCCTTACTTTCGCCAAGACCACAGCGACGAGCGTTACTGTAAGATTAGGATCATAGAACGACCGGCGCTTCATACGCCGGTCGGGCATTGAATTTGTTCGCGTAATAAATATAAATTTTTTGGAAAATAATTGCAACCCACGAAAGGCATGCGGAATATTAACCCGGTATAACCCCGGACTAAAGTCCAGTGTTCTGCTTGAAATAAAGCATAAAGAGACCATAGTTATAGACCAGCGATCTATTTCTCATTCCACTGAAAGTTTTCACTGGCTTTCAAATGTGACCGCAATGAGCCGCCACACGTATTTTGCGTCCGGGAGAAGCGATAGGAGTTTCCTTAATCGATCCTTTTTTCTGAAAAGTTAAAGAAACGGTTTTTTCTTTACGATTTATTTAATTGAATTGAGAAAAATATCTTTCATTTGAAAATGCTTTTGAGCTGAGAGCTCCCGTCATGGACAGCAGGGTGATAGAAGAGATGTTTTGCCTTATAGTTCTATGTATGAGCTTCTCGCTCAAGGCAAGACGGCTCAAAAGACCGCCTGTATGCCGCGGGGTGATAAGTCTTGTCAAAGGGAAAGATTTTACTAGCAGACGACAATAAGCTTGTCGTCAAAGTCACAACGGCAATCCTTGAAAAAGAGGGCTATTCGGTGTCCGTGGCATGGGATGGAATAGAGGCAATAAAGAAGGCGTACACCGAAAAGCCGGATCTGGTTATCCTGGATATCGAAATGCCGAAGATAAACGGATACCAGGTTTGCCGCTTGCTGAAAGATGACGAATACACAAGGCAGATACCAATTATCATGTTAACGGGAAAAGAACGCCAGAGCGACATGTTCTGGGGCATTCAAACAGGTGCCGACGCGTATCTAGTGAAAGGTTTCGATCCCCATCGACTTTTGAGCGTGGTGCACGAGTGGATTAAGGACTCAGGCGAAAAAAAAGGAAGTATCGCTTTAAAAGAGGATGCCATCAGGCTTGAGGATGAATCCGGTCTTATGAGAAGGATAATAGATATTCTCGACAAGAAGCTATTTCAGTCAACAATCTTAAATCAGATAAGCTCCCTGGTGGCGGTTGCGGACGATTACCGACAGGTAATAAAGGGAGGGCTTGAGATCCTTAACCGCGTAGTTGGCAATCCTGTGGGGCTTGCCATTCTTTTTGATGAAGCGGAAGAAATTATAAACGTCTCGACTCCGCTTGAAATCGGTGTACTGAAGAGGATTCGCGACATTGCGCTTGAAACGGCGATCGGATATGGGTGGGAGCCGGAGGACATGGATACACTGAGCGCGGTGATATACGGGGAGGAAAATCTGCGAACTGACAACGGGCATACTGATATAAAGACGATATCAACTGCGCACATTCCCTTAGTTTCCAGGAAAAAAATTTTTGGAATCCTGCTGCTCGCGCATAAGGATAACGGTTCTTTCGGCGTTACGGCGAACGAAGTGTTGAAAGTGGTGCGCGGGCACCTAACTATGGTAATTGATAACGCGAGGCTTTATGATTCTATGAAGCAGCTTGCCATCACGGACGGCTTGACCAGAACATTCAATCACAGGTTTTTTCACGAGCTTCTGGAACGCGAATGGCTTAGAGCGGAGAGATACAATTCCGTGTTCAGCCTTATGATGCTGGACATAGATGACTTCAAACAAATAAACGATACATACGGTCATCTGTGCGGGGATGAGTTGCTCAAGGAACTTGCAAAAGTACTGAAGGGAAAGTTGAGGGCAACTGATAGCGTGGCAAGATATGGAGGAGAGGAGTTTGCTATCATTCTCCCGGAAACCAATGGGGATGAAGCTTTTATAGCCGGGGAGCGACTGAGGAAAGCGGTCGAGGAGCATATATTCATCGGCGATGAGAGCGGGCTCAGGATAACCGTAAGCATAGGGATCTCGTCATATCCCGCGCCGGGATTGAAGGAAAGATCTGATCTAATTAGAAGAGCGGATAATGCGCTCTATGCGGCAAAAAAGGCTGGAAAGAACAGGGTTTGTTTTTCAGCGGAAGAAGCTGGCAAAAAAATATGATTGCTTTCTATAAAGACCATTGACCCTTTATAGGTGTCTCAGCACGGGCGACAATTTAGAAATGGAAGCTATCAAAACGAGGAAATTGGCCGTAGTTTTTCACCCGATTTTCGCTTCAAACGGATACCCTCCGCTTAAAGACCGTGTAGAGCCTTCGTTTGAGTATCTAAAAGAGACCGGGCTTTTTGCCAAAGAAAATGTCCTTCTGGTAAAACCCGAGCCTGTTCCAGAGGAACTGATTAGAAGGGTGCATTCGGAAAAGCACATAGCCGATGTCAAAGCGTCCGGCTATTTCGAAGTAGCTGCCATAAGTGCGGGGGGCGTGGTTAGCGCGGCGAGTATGATTGTCGGGGGCCAGGTGGATAATGCTTTTTGTTTTGTCGGTTCTGCGGGGCATCACGCGAGTCGAGAGGGATACTGGGGTTTTTGCTTCTTAAACGATATATGCATAGCGATCGAAGAATTGAGAATGAGCGGTCCGATAAGAAAAATAGCAATCATTGATATCGATCCCCATTACGGGGATGGAACAAGAGATATAATCGGGGACGATCCTCTGGTTCTTCATATAAACTTTCATTCAGGGGCTGCTCGTAGCAGGTATCTGGACGGGAATAATAATTTTGATATAGGGCTCCCCTTTGATGCTCGCGACGACACTTTTATGACATTTGCTGAAACAGCCATTGAGAGGGCATACAGGTTCTCACCCGAAATAGTTTTTGTGGTTTTCGGTTATGATTCCCATGAAAGTGACTATGGGGCTTTCATGCTCAGTGATGAGGCTTACTCCCGCTTTGCTCATGCGCTAGGCTTGAGATTTCCGCAGAAAGTTTGCTATGTGCTAAGCGGGGGCTCGGGCGTCGAAAACGGGAAAAGGGCTATAGCAGCAGTAACCCACTATCTCTCGGATTAATCTTACTTGAAGTACCCAGAATGTTTAAAAGTTTAAAAGGTCGGG
>JACVIW010000261.1 GCA_015711695.1 Candidatus Geohydrothermomicrobium daggyaiense | reverse complement strand
CAAAGTTTAAGAATGCTATTTTAGACGATTCTAAAGAGGTTGTGCGTGGCAAAAACTCTGCCAGGCACGGAAAGCGAGAGATAAATTATATGAAGATGAAAAGAACTATGCCTTACAGAAGGAGGGCCGGACAGAGCGGCTACCTGCGAAAAGCATATCTTCTGCTTGCGCTTCTATTTCTTGTCTTTTCAATTATCTTTTTTCTGGCTCGTCCAGCGGTTTCTCAACAATACAGTTTCGAGGTTCCCAGGGAGGAGGTAACCGTCCGAATCAATAAAGATTCATCTCTTAGCGTCTATTACCGGATAACTTTCCGCAACACCAGCCCGAGCGTTCTGATAGACATCGTTGATATAGGTATGCCCACGCACAAATACCTTATCGAAAAGTGTTACGCGTTCGTAAACGGTGAGCCGGTTTCAGACATCAGGCCGTCCACCGTTGTTTCTCCAGGGGTCGAGATACACCTTGGCAGCAAATCGATCAAGCCAGGCGAGCAGGCTGTCTTCGAGTTCAGCGGACTGGTTCCGGAAATGGTTTTTCAGGATACTTCCCGCCAGGGGTACGCTTCCGTTAAGTTCAAGAATACCTGGTGGAGCCCTGAGTATGTCCGCGGGAAGACATATCTTGAGTTCAGCATGCAGTTCCCACCCGGGGTGAAACCCAACGAGACTGTTTATCACGGTGAAGCAAGACCTTTATTCAACGTTTCAGGCGACACGATAACATTTACCTGGGTTTATCCGGACGCTTCTCCCGCTCAGGGATATCTTCACGGGGTTTCTTTTCCCGCTGTTTATGTTACCGGTGTGTTTCCCGAGCAGCCACTTCCCGAATACAAACCGCCTGAGCCGCCCGGCACTTACGAATCGGAGTTGAGTTACCAGGGGAAAACGAGATTAGCAGTGTTTTTTCTTTACCTGATATTCCTTGGTGTCGCTATCATCGTGAGGTTCTTTTTCTCGATGAGAGCGGTTAATAAGCGCGGAAAAAAACTTGCCTATATACACCCGAGGATGGCTGTGGAGGGGGCGGGTCCCGCGAAAGGGCTGCATCCTGGTGAGTTCGCCGTGCTCGAGCAGCAGGACCTTGACAGGATTGCAGCTATCGCTTTCTTCCAGATGGCTTGTGACGGGGTTGTTGAAATAATTGGTTTTAAGCCACTGAGGTTTGCGCGAAAAATGAAATCACTGGAAGGCTTGCCTCCTTACTATGTCGATTTTGCTGCGGCGATAGATGAGAACGGGCATCTTTCGCCCCAATTGCTTAAATCTGCGCTCACGCTTCTTATAAAAAACACCGAGGCGAAGGTCAGGGGCTTTTCCCTTTCCGATACGGTCAGGTACTACAAGGATATCGTTTCAGAAGCCTGGGTTCAGGTCAAAAGCGAGACTGATCGCTTCCAGAAGCTCTCGGTTTTCCGAAAAAACCTTCCCGTGCTGGTTTGCGACGCGGGTTTCGGCGAGAAAGTGAAGGAAGTGTTCAGTCATGGCGAATACCCGATTGACCGGTCAATTCTCGATATGCTGGGAAAAGCCGATTCCCCTAAGGCTTCTCGGGATAGCATGGGTCTGGAGGCTGGAACCATCAAGGGAAGCGAATTTGCCAGGCTCGTTTCATCCGCCTTTACCGCGCTAACGGATGGGCTTTTCCCTCTCACGGAAGAGATGGAGAATGAGATACTCAAGGAGACGAATCCCCGGGAATACAGGCGGATTATTCGTTACAGGAGATATTACACTACGGGTTATGGAGGCTCCGGGTGCGCATGCGCGTGCGCCTGCGCGGGGTGCGCCTGTGCCTGCGCTGGGGGCGGAAGATAGGAAGCGGGAGCTTTCGTGTCTTGCTGCTTGTGCTGGGCCTCATGGAATTCGGGAGTTTTGATAAGTAAGTTTTTTTAAAGATGGCAAAAGAGAAGCGAAAAGTGAAACTGAGATTAAAAGGAAAATTCAGGGGTCCTTTCAGGCGGCTTGAGGACAGGCTTGCGAGAAGCGAGGCAATTCCTCCGGGCCTGTATCATTTTCAGTTCGGAGAGGGTGACACGCCCCGACGGTTCCATTTAAGAGTTGAGCCCGGGGGAAGAGGTCTTCTTACAATCGACGCGAGCAGGATAATCCATCTCAACGAAACCGCTACCGAGTACGTGAATATGATACTTGAAGGAGCGGACGAGAAAACGGTCATAAGGCGCATGCGTTCCCGTTACCGTGTGGATAAAAAGATCGTCCTCCGTGACCTTGATGAGATACGCGAGAAGATAAAAGCTCTCGCGGATGACTGGAAAATATGCCCGATCAGTTTTCTGAATGTTGAAAAAATCGAGCCTTTCAGCACGCCGGTCAGCGCGCCCTACAGGATGGACCTCGCGCTCACCTACCGATGCGACAACAATTGCGTTCATTGCTATGTCGAGCGCCCGAGAAATTATCCCGAACTTGAAACCAATTCCTGGAAAATTGTTCTTTCAAAACTCTGGGGGATTGGCATTCCCCACGTAGTTTTCACCGGTGGGGAAGCAACCCTGAGGGAGGATCTCGTCGAACTCGTTGAATATGCTGAGAATACGGGTTTCGTGACCGGGCTTTTGACGAATGGGCGGAGACTTGCAAAAAATTCTCTCATGAAAAGGCTTGCGGACGCTGGTCTTGATCACATTCAGATAACAATCGAGTCTCATTTAAAGGATATCCACGAGAAGATGACATGTTGCCCCGGTTCTTTCGAGGAAACACTCGAAGGAATTCGCGCTGCGGTAGAATCACCTGTCTATACCATTACAAACACCACTATCGCTTCGCTGAATAAGCCCACCATTATTGAAACCGCTGAGTTCCTGTGCGGTCTTGGGCTGGATGGTATCGCTATGAACGGAATCATTTACACCGGTTGCGCGAAAGACAAGGCAGTGGGCGTTTCAGAGAAAGAAATGGCAAAGATTCTTGAACGCGTCATCAAGGTCACAAGACGCGCCGGCGTTAACTTTATCTGGTACACCCCTACAAGATACTGCGAGCTCGATCCTGTCTCCCTTGGGCTGGGCCCAAAGCAGTGCACTGCAGCGAAATACAATATGTGCGTAGAACCTAATGGCGATATTATCCCCTGTCAGAGTTCGTATAAGGTTGCCGGGAACATACTTTCGGATGAATGGGAAAAAATCTGGAATAGTCCGGTTTGTCTTTATTTCAGAAACCGCGAGTACGCGCCCAGCGAATGCCTGAACTGCGAGTCATTTCCTCTCTGCGGCGCTTCCTGCCCGCTTTCGTTTGAGAGCGACCGCATTCTTTGCTTTGAGAGTAAGTCCTCGGGCTGAGTTTATTTCGTGCCGCAATCGCGGAGGTCTTCGGAGTTTTTGCGCCGTTCTGGGAAACGATTTATGTAATGTACAGGTATTGGAAAAATGATGAAAGCAATGTTTTTTTCCGCT
>JACVIW010000260.1 GCA_015711695.1 Candidatus Geohydrothermomicrobium daggyaiense | reverse complement strand
AGGCCCTCTCCGTCCATATACTCAATTGAAACCACGTCCACTTTCTTCTTTCTACCTGAAGCCAGCAAAGAAACCGCAACCTGCCAATCGGAAGGAATCCCGACAGAGCTGGCAAAATCGGTGCCTCTGCCACAAGGGATCAAGCCCAAGGCGGGAAGTTCCGAAGTTTGCGCGCTCATGATGCCATTGGTAATTTCATAAACCGTGCCGTCACCACCAACTGCCACAACAGTGTTGTAGCCTTCCTCCGCGGCCTTCCTTGCAAGAGATATCGCGTGCCTCGGATATTCAGTGAAGCAATACTCGAAATCGATGCGGAGATCTCTCAAGGTTCGCTCAATATCGGGCCAGCGTCTCGAAGCCTCCCCCTGTCCGGAAACAGGATTCACAATAACCATCATTCTCTGTTTCTTATATGCCTGAACCCTTTTTTCGGTATCCGTGTTTGTTTTCTTTTTATCTGGCAAATCCATCACCGCCTCTTACTGGTGGAATCATGACCACCAAAAGCATGTTTAACGCAACTTTAAATATAATCGATTGCCTGGAAAACACCTGACTTATTTCAGGTGTTTTCCGCTAAAAGTTTGGCGACGCTAATTCTAACTACTAACTTCAAACCAGCATATATGATTGCAAAAGTGGAAATGCCGGGCAAATTCATGTCCCGTTGAGCTTCTTGCCAGACCCTGCGTCGTTCAAACGATAAGTGATATTTTATTTATCGGATATAATATAGCCTGCTACCGCAACGTGGGAGGGTCCTTATGAGTGCTCAAGTTATAGTCATAGGCGCAGGATACGGTGGACTTACTTCAGCAGCCATACTTGCCCACAATGGAATTGAGGTAGAAGTTTTTGAAGCAACAGGACATCTTGGAGGAAGAGCGTCCTTCGACATCAAAGACGGTTTCACGGTGGATTATGGAATACATGCAAACAGATTTGGCGAACAGGGCGCTGCGGCATCTGCCTTAAGGGAAATCAATTATGAAATTGAGTTCGTCAAGATGGGGGAACCGCTGTTGTTTCATGGAGATTCTTTCGTGAAACTTCCCACAACACCAATTGATTTCATTAAGACGAAGATTATATCCGCCTCAGAAAAAGTTTTGTTGATCGGGAACATGGTGAAACTGGTTGGGAAGAAATACGAAGCCCTTGTGGATACCTCACTTGAGAGCGTTCTTGCGGGAAGGAAAAGGAAAGCGGTCCCTGAAATCTTTTCGATTCTTTCCGGGCTTTGTCTTGTTTCTCCGGATATTAGCAAAACAAGTGCTGGAGAAATGGCGCAGTTTCTCAAACGCGCAATGCGAGCGAAAGAAAATGTCGCTTATCCAAAGGGGGGGACGAAGCAAATAATAGACGCGCTAGCAAGCAAAATAAAGGAAAACGGGCAGATACTGACAAACAGAAGGGTTAAGGCAATCGAAATCAAAAACGGCAAGGTAAAATCCGTTCTTGTCAAGGGAGAAAAACACGAGGCAGAGGCTGTTATTTTCGCGGTCCCCCTTCAGAAAATTGGCGATTTTGTTGAGGAAGGGTTACCAGATGAGTTTATTAAGAAATGTTCATCCATTGTGCCAACTGCAGGAATATCTATAGACCTGTGTCTTTCAGATAGGGTTTCAGACATAGACGGTCTTGTGATTACGTCTAACCCACTAACAATGGGTCAGTTCACGTCCAACATTGACCCAGAAGTCGCCCCAGAGGGCAAACAACTCGCAACTTTTTATTACCCCCTACCAGTTGAGCTCATGGATGACAGGGAAAGCGTGGAAAAACAGGAGGCGTTTTTTACCGACCTCATCGAAAGATTGTTTCCCGGGATAACCGAAAAGACTGAGTGGAGGAGAGTCCTTGTTCTAAAAATGGTAGATGGATTTGAACCACGGGTTGGCCAGAGCGCCAGATACCGACCTGGCGTTAGGGCACCTGGAGTGGAAAACCTATTCTTCGCAGGAGACGTAGTAAGCGCCCCGGGAAGTGGGGGCGACGTGGCCTTCGCATCTGGCGTTGAAGCCGCCCGCCAGGTCATTTCCTACCTCAAGTGAGAGTGATAGACAAGTGGGATCTGGTACTGGCAACTTGAAACTCACCGGTGAGCGTACACTTCCGGGGATACTTAAAGAGAATTACTGGTTTAAAAGGCATCTGGTCGCTTATGAGTTTGCTCAATCGCGCGCAAGAAGCAAGATCGTGGTTGATATTGGATGCGGAGAAGGTTACGGATCATATCTACTTTCTAAATCTGCCAGCAAGGTTATTGGGATTGACATAGCCCCTGAAGTGATAGAACACGCAAAGACCAAATATAAAGCTGCGAACCTATCATTTGAGATCATGGACGTGGCTGAACTGAATTTCGAAGATGGTTTTGCCGATCTCGCTGTATCCTTACAGGTCATTGAGCATCTCCCTGATCAAACGCCCTTTCTAAAAGAGATATCGCGCGTTTTGAACGAAAACGGTGAAGCGATAATTTCTACTCCGAACAAAAAGACAATTTCTCCGGGAAGTCTCGAACCAATAAACCCATTTCATTTCACGGAATATACCCCTGTCGATCTCTACAATACGCTTACGGAGTTCTTTGAAGAAGTGAAGATGCTGGGAATTTTTCATTCGGGGATACTTCGCCTTAACGACAGGATAAGAGCTGTTGATTTCGTAAAGGTCTATGAAATGAGCCGGATGAACCCCAGGTTATGGCTGCACAGATTGATATGCCCTATTGTAAGAACAAGCGACTTCAAAATAACAAGCAATGACTTAGAAAACTGTCTGGACATCATCGCTATTTGCCAAGCTAAAAGAGGCGGAGCGCCGGAATGCTAGGATTCTTCTGCCTTCATCTACACTCCCACATGCCCTATGTGAGAAAGAACGGCGTTTTCCCGGTTGGAGAAGACTGGCTCTATCAGGTCATGTCCGACACATACATACCCCTTCTCGATTTACTTTTTCGCCTCCACAATCGAGGCATCTCAGACTGCCTTTCCCTCACTGTCACACCCGTGTTATGCGAGCAGCTCGTTGACAACCACATAAAAATGAAATTCCTAGAATATCTCGACACAATGAAAGCCCGTTCCCTTTCAGACCGAGAAGACTTCATATACTTCGGGGATGAGATAAGGAAACAATTAGCCGAGAGGTATTATCTGGAATTCGATTCAAAAAAGCAGTTTTTTCAACTCATTGATACCGATCTGATAGGAGCGCTTCGAGAACTTCAGAGAAAAGGAGTTATTGAAATCGTTTCGTCAAGCGCCACTCATGCTTTCCTGCCGGGCTTTGAGAATCCTGAGGCTCTAAAGTCTCAAATAAAAACGGGCATTGAAACCTACAGACATCACTTTGATAATAATCCCAGTGGTTTCTGGCTACCTGAGTGCGCTTATCGAAAAGGGGTTGAAAAAATCCTCGAGTCTGAAGGAA
>JACVIW010000259.1 GCA_015711695.1 Candidatus Geohydrothermomicrobium daggyaiense | reverse complement strand
AACAGCGAGAAACCACTTACCAGCTACTACTTTTGGAAACACGCTCTACCGTTGTCGCTTTTGACTTCCATGATTGGCACATCGTTCGGGTGTAAGGGCTTTTCTGGAATTGCTCTTAAAGAAAGCGGTTCAGTTCCGGTCAGGCTTGCTCTGGGAAACTTCTCTATCGTCGGCGCAATAGCTGCAGTCTGGATGTGGCTCGTCTCTCACCAGCAGGTGCAGCTGGACGTTCCGCTCGGAATACCCGGCAAAAGGAAAGGAGGAACTCCTCCATCGCATGTGGTGCTCACGTTTCTTCTTATCGGTGGGATAAGCGCGGGTGTATTGATCGAGCTCTTAGTCTTTCTCGCTGACATAAAGCGGCTTACGGTGCCCCAAGCCACCATCCTGAACGTAATCGTATGGGTGTTGTGGGGAAGCGCTGGTTCACTCGCCGGAATCTGGTCCGGTAGGTCAAAAGAGCATTCGAGTGATAATATCGAGCGCGAATAACCTTATATCCCATAGTTGACGTTTACCCATCTTGCGATTTCGCGTTTGGTTCCACTTCATTACGCTCTGTTGATAAATTTTAATTCGGTGCCTGGCATCATTTTACGGTGGGACCACTTTATTCGACGAATCGGCCGGTTATCATATACTTTACGTCCTCTCCGATATCAACCGCGTGGTCGGCGATGCGCTCGACGAACCTGGCAATCATCAGGATCCTGACCGTGGTCTCCACTTCTTCACGGTCACCACCATTTACCCCCGCAAGAAAAGCCCTGTTAATCCGGTCAACCTTATCGTCCATCTTGTTAAGACCTTCCATAAGGCTTGCGTCCCTTACCCTGAAAGACTCGAGGGACCGCCTGAGCATCTCAATAGCGCGCTTGAACATCTCCGACATCTTTTCCCGGACCTCAGGGGAAATCCTCGCTCCTTTGAGGCTGAGAAGCACCTTGCATATGTTCACGCAGAGATCGCCCACCCTTTCGATATGAGTGGCGATACGAAGCATCACGAAAACACGCCTCAGGTCTATCGCAACGGGCGCCTGAAGGGCAAGTATCTCCACTCCCTTCTCCTCTATCTGGATCACAAAACCATCAAGCTCATCATCCCCGTCTATAATCTGCCTCGCAAGTTCGAAATCCTGGGTCAGGAAAGCCCTTCTTGTTTTCTCGACCGTCTCGATGCCGACGTTGCACATGAAGTTCAAATCACGCTCGAGTTCTTCGAGTCTTTCCTGAAAACTCTTCCTCAATGGTGTCATCTTAAGACTCCTCGTAAGACTCCTCGTCGGAACATCAACCAAACCTGCCAGTGATATACCGCTCCGTTTTCTCGTTCTCAGGGTTTGTGAATATTCGCGAGGTTTCATCAAACTCGATAATCCTCCCGGGATCACCCTGCTTCTCAATCATCATGAAAGCGGTGAAATGGCTGATTCTTGCGGCCTGCTGCATGTTATGGGTGACGATTATGATGGTGTACTTCCCGGCAAGTTCCACAAGAAGATCTTCTATCCTCTGGGTGGCTATAGGGTCGAGAGCAGAGCAGGGCTCATCAAGCAAAATAATCTCGGGCTCCACCGCAAGCACTCGGGCTATGCAAAGTCTCTGCTGCTGGCCTCCCGAAAGGCTCAGAGCGCTCGAGTATATTTTGTCCTTTACCTCATCCCATAAAGCAGCCCGCCTGAGACTCCTCTCCACTATCTCATCAAGAACCGACTTTTTCTTGATTCCGGCAATCTTCGGACCGTAAGCGACATTGTCGTACACGCTCTTGGGAAAGGGATTCGGTTTCTGAAAAACCATGCCAACTTTTCTTCGAAGCTCCGTCAAGTCGTATTTTTCAGAGTAAATGTCAACTCCATCCAGGAGAATGGAACCTTCGACCCTTGAGCCGGGCACAAGGTCGTTCATTCTGTTAAAACAGCGAAGAAGGGTGCTTTTTCCACACCCGGAAGGTCCTATGAACGCGGTTATTCTCTTGCAGGGTATCATTAGATTTACGTCCTCAAGCGCCTTGAATTCACCGTAATAAACTGAAAGGTTCTGCACGCATAGCCTGCATTCGAGCCCTTGCATCAGTTCACACATGGATGAGGCGCTAAGCTCATCAACCTGCAATTTTTTTCTCCCTGTAATACGAGGCAAGTCTCCTTGCCAGGAAATTGACCAGCAAAACGACAATCAAAAGAAGCGCAGCCCCGCCATCAACAATATTTCTGTAATCGGGTATCCGCGCCTCGGTTTGAGCATACCAAATATAGGCTGAAAGCGGCGCTCCTGTCCTCAGGGGATTGAGCGGAATTTTTCTCACGAACAACCCTGCCGTGTATATCACCGCCGCCGACTCACCTATTATCCTGCCTATTGCGAGAATCGTGCCGGTAATTATACCTGGAAATGCGCAGGGCAAGACAACCTGGCGAGTGGTCATCCATTTTGTCGCCCCGAGGCTATACGAAGCTTCTCTATAGGGGTCAGGAACACTTCTTATTGATTCTTCCGCACTTCTTGCGATAACCGGAAGGGAAAGAACAGCAAGCGTCGCGGCCCCAGCAATCAAAGAATATCCCCACCTGAAAAATATAACGAACAGGCTCATTCCAAAAAGCCCGAAGACAATTGAAGGAAGGCTCGCAAGCGCATCTATAGAAAGCCGTATCGCACGGGCGATCCTGCTCTCACTCCGGGTGTATTCGGCAAGATAGATCGCTGTTGCGATGGCAACGGGAAACGCCATAATCACTGTCAAAACCGAAATGTATATGGTTGACACCACCATTGGAAAAACGCCCCCACCCGCACTCATTGCCTCCGGTTTCCCAAACACGAAAGAAGGATTTACCGCTTTCAGAAATCCCTTCCACAATATTCTACCGACTATAATCAGGAGCGAAAAAAGTGTGATCAATCCGATTATCCAGAAAACAACTGCCGCGATTCTTTCAGACCTCTTCGGATTCACCACTCCACCGCCTTTCCCTTCAAAGCAGATCTTACAATCAGGATCAGCACAGCGGCAAGGATGAGCAGGACGAGACCTTGAGCGAATAAAGCCGAGCGAAAGACACCGTGCGCCTCGCCCATGTCCGTGACAATTCTCGTCGTGAGAGTGCTTGTTCTCTTCAACGGGCTAAAAGTAAGCTCACGCGCGTTTCCTATGACCATCTGGACTGCCATTGTCTCGCCAATTGCCCTGCACATGCCAAGTATCACAGCCGCAGCAATCCCGCGCGTGCAGGCGGGTAAAAGTATTCTGCTCACGGTTTGCCATCTTGTGGCGCCAAGCGCAAGCGATGCTTCGCGGATTTCCGTCGGAACTGTCTGCAACGCCTCGAAACTCAAAGTCGTTACGGTAGGCAGCACCATCAATGCGAGGATTAAAGAAGCAGGGAGCATGCCATAGCCACTTGTATTCGTCAGCTCCGCGATGAATGGCACGAGAAGTGTGAGCCCGAACCATCCTATAACGACAGAAGGAATCCCAGCAAGAATT
>JACVIW010000258.1 GCA_015711695.1 Candidatus Geohydrothermomicrobium daggyaiense | reverse complement strand
GTTGTTGGTTTGAGTAATATCTCTTACGGTTTACCATCCAGATCACTCATCAATGCCTCTTTTTTGTCCATCGCGTTATACCTGGGGCTTGATGCCGCTCTACTCGATCCCGCGCAAAAAAAAGTGATTTCTATGATCAAAGCAGCGGAAGCCATATTGGGGCTTGATCCATACTGCAGAGAATACATAGGCTATTACAGGAAATATTTAAAAGAAAAGGAGGGAAATTAAAGACCTGGAAATATTCGTGATAGGCTCCGTCGTCAGGTATTAAAATCGCCCGGATAGAAAGGTGTTGCCATATGGAGGCGGTTGTCGTAAAAAGGGCTTCAAACGGTGTCGCGGTCGGTTCCGCGCTTGCTTTTGTTTTTGGCTCCATTCTGGTGATCACGGGAAGCCTTATGAGTTGGGCTAATGATCCTGTCCTCGGACTGCTGTCAAAAAAGGGAACTGGTTTTCAGGGGATAACTCCTTCAGACGGACTTGTGACACTTGTCCTTGGCATTTTATCAGCGATAAGCCTCGCCATTGTGTTTGTGTCAAAAAGGAAATTGATTGCATTGATTCCTGTTTTAGCATTTTCTATCACGCTTGTCCTCGCTGTTGTGAACATTATTATTGTATCCGGACGTGGCATCCTCTCGCCTGGAAGAGGAATATATATGGTTCTGGGGGGTTCCGTCGCGGGTATGTTGTGCAGCATGAGTTGTTACCAAATTATTGCTGATTTTACTCGTGATAAAGCATAAATCCAACCTCAAAATACAAAATCTTATACGGGAAAAGACTTTTTCCATTTCTCAAAAGCCTCGTGGTTATATGAATCCGGGTACTTGCGATATTTTCTGTATGCCATCCTTGCCAGCCCCCCGGCGATCCCGAACCGTAAAAGTGGACGAAAGAGGGCACCTCCCCTGACAATTTTTTTCGCGATGTACAAGGGCGAAGCAGGAAATGGGCGTACAGAAAGACCGGTGAGAGTTTCTTCTTCACTTATGATTCTTGAGCGAATCATCTTATCAATTTCATATGCGTTCATACTTTCCACATTTTTTCTCAGCACATCGTAATACGTAAGTATCGCGCCCCTTCCCCTGTTAAACTCAGAGGCGTATTTCCAAAGAACCTGTCTCGTATATCTTTTGCTTTCGATGGCTTGAATTATGCTTCTTGATGCTATCTCCGCGGCAATTACGGCAGATGCGAAACCTGAACCATGCATTGGCACGGCTTGAAAAGCGCTGTCCCCGAGTGAGAGTATCCCGTTACCGACCGGGCATTCAATTGGATTTCTGATTGGTATTGGTGCTTCTCCCCCATATATCACCTCACCCACGTAAGGCATCTTTTGAATAATGTTCTCAATTAACTCGGAGCAGGCAGACCTTCCTCCCCTATCAGCCTTCACACCAACAAGGATATCAATAAATGATTCCTCAATATCGATGAAAACTGACTCTATTGAATAGGCGCCCCGTACTCCGGATCTATCAATTCGCACTCCTGGAGCATAAGGCAAACAGGGAACTTCCTCAGCGTCTAAATCTTTCTGAATTCTTCTTGTCTCCCTTTTCGCATAAACGATATCCTTAAGCTCTATACTTTCGTTCATCTTCCAGTGATCCGGTGTCTGCGAGCGAATTGCCGCACTTATTCCAGTGCAGTCGGCAACGATTTTCGCCAATATCTTTTCTTTATTACCGTTTGAATCAACCACCTCCACTCCAACAACAGAATCCTTATGGATTAAAGGCGAGATTGCCTCCCGTCCGCACAGCAGTTTGACTCCTCGCCGCTTTGCTCTCGAGACAATTTCACGGATATATGAGTCATTCTTGATGCTTATAAGAGGCGACTCGCCAATCTCCGTCATAGTCGTCAGATCAGATGTGGAAAGGAAGTGTCTGCTGGCTTTCTTCCAAAGTGAATCTTTTTCCGGGGGAGGAATGTTTCCGCGAGAAAAGCAGCTCTCCTCAACGTCCACCACCCATGGTCGCGTCTGTCCGGGAAAATCCGCCTTTTCAAGGAGAAGCGTGCGAGCGCCCGTTGAAGCCATCTTGTAAGCAAGAGCAGCGCCCGCGGGTCCTGCCCCTGCTATTATCAGATCAAAATCTCTCTCATTACACAATTCCCTCACCATTTCTCATAAACCTGTCAGCAACAGCATTTTTTGCCCCATCCAAGATCGGCTCACCATGACCGGGAAGAAGAATGTCAAACTCGACATTAGTCAATCTTTCCCTGATTTTCTCGCAAGCAAGACGATAGTCAGTGCTGAACTGCGGAGGCGGTCCTTCGAGATAGCCTTTTTCATTCCTTATCGAGTCGCCTGAAAAAAGAATACCATTTTGACAGTCAAGCAAAGCAATACTACCGACCGTGTGTCCCGGAATATGTATGGCGAGAAGTTCCCCCCCTAGAATAAATGACTCTATGCCGGAGATTTTTACCTCAACTTGCGTGTGTTTAAACTGGAAAAGGAAGGGAGAGAGCGCTGTGTAATATATCTGCCGAAGAAGGTCAAGCCTGTATATTTCAAACGCTTCCTTTCCCTCTATCAATCTGGCATCCTCTGTATGCGCCGCTATTTTAAGACCGTAGCGCTTCTTGAGCCGGTAAAGGGAGCCAACATGGTCAAGGTGATAATGTGTGGCGATAGCAAGGAAAGGCTTTAAACACAAGCCGTTATCGAGAACCCTTCTCACTTTAAAAAAATCCGAGGGGAATCCGGCGTCAATCAAAATGAGGCGCTTTCCGTTTGTCATGCGCATATATATATTTGATCCAAGAGTCCCCTTAATCCAGAAAACTCCCGGAACTATTTCTAAAACATCTTTCATGATCTATTCCTGCAACTCCTGTTTCAGCTAAATGATAACAATCCTACTTTCGTCTTGCGGAAACGATAATACCAGAATTGGTGATGAAGAAAGAAAATTTTGGGATCCCCAAAGGTCCTCTACCGGCTTTTAGGTACCACTATCTCGCAGGTGACCCACTGAACACCGGTCAGTCCAAGAGCTTCGGCAGCGCCCCTGGAAAGGTCGAGAATTCTGCCTTTTATGTAAGGACCTCTATCGTTCACGCGGACTATGACTGACCTTCCCCTGAAGTTGACGCGAAGCCATGTCCCGAAAGGAAGTGTTCTGTGGGCGCAGGTGAACCCGTACTGGTCAAATATCTCTCCGTTAGCGGTGCTCCTTCCGTGGAATTCATTGCCGTACCAGCTCGAATAACCGGAGAAGAATTGCCCGGTGCTAGCGAAAAGCCCATCATCAGGAGTGGAATAAACCCGCACCGGATTGTATGAGGGATATAAACCCTGTATGATTGGGGGTTCAGACGCTATGAGCTCACCAGCCAGTTGCGCGAGTTCAGCCTTTTTCTCATTAAGAATTATTTCCAGTTCCGTGGTGTCAACCGTCTTAAGAACTTCCATCAATCTCTGTTTTTCCCCGACAAGCTCTCCCCTATCCATTTCAATGGTAGCTATTTTCTTTCTTATTTTCCTGTAGTAATTAGTGTCAACTGCGGTGGCC
>JACVIW010000257.1 GCA_015711695.1 Candidatus Geohydrothermomicrobium daggyaiense | reverse complement strand
GGTGATTTACGTTGGGTGCGGCGAGCGCGGTAATGAGATGACTGATGTCCTTACTGAGTTCCCGAGACTTGAGGACACAAGAACGGGCCTCCCTCTGATGAAAAGAACGATACTTGTTGCGAACACAAGCAATATGCCTGTCGCTGCGAGGGAAGCCTCCATTTATACGGGTATAACAATGGCGGAGTACTACAGAGATATGGGGTATAACGTGGCGATGATGGCTGACTCCACTTCTCGCTGGGGGGAAGCATTAAGGGAAGTCTCAGGAAGACTGGAGGAGATGCCCGGTGAGGAAGGCTATCCAGCCTATCTCGCGACCAGGCTTGCTGACTTTTATGAGAGATGCGGAAGAGCCGTATGTCTGGGCTCAGACGAAAGAGTCGGCTCTATAACCGTCGTAGGCGCGGTTTCTCCTCCTGGTGGTGATTTCTCAGAGCCAATGACCCAGAACTCGCTTAGAATCTCGGGCGCTTTCTGGGCTCTTGACACGAGCCTCGCTCATAGAAGGCATTTCCCGGCAATATCGTGGATGAAAAGTTACTCATTGTATCTTGACCAGATTGAAGATTGGTACTCCAACAATATCGCTATGGACTGGAAGCAGATACGGGATAAGGCGATGATGATTCTTCAGAAAGAGGAGGAGCTTCAGGAGATCGTTCAGCTTGTTGGACCGGACGCGCTGCCCGAATTCGCGAGGGCTGTCCTGGAGGTTGCGCGGGTTATCCGCGAGGATTTTCTCCAGCAATTCGCATTTAGTGATGTTGATGCGTTCTGTGACCCTAAGAAGCAGTATCACATGCTGAAAGTTATCGTGACATATTATGACCTTTTACAGGAGATACTTGTCAAAGGTGTTACCCTGAAAGAGGCTCTTGCTTTGCCCTTCAGGCAAAAACTGGCGAGAATGAAGGATATTCCGAATAATGAGGCGCCGGAAAAGCTCCAGCTCCTCGAAACTGAAATCCAGACCGAATTGAGGAAACTCATCAGGTACTGAACCGGGCTTTGAGGTGAGAGGGAGATGGAACAGGATAAATTCGTTACCGTTGATTACAGGACGATACATGACGTAGCGGGTCCCCTTGTTTTCGTTCGGAAAGTTAAGGGAGTGTCTTATGGTGAGATGGTGGAGGTTATCTCCTCTGATGGCACCACCAAACACGGGCAGGTGATCGAAATTGACAGGGACCTTGCGGTTGTTCAGGTTTTCGGAACAACTTACGGTCTTGATGTAAAAAGGTCAAGGGTCAGGTTTCAGGGTGATGTTATAAAGCTTGGTGTCTCAACCGCCCTTCTGGGTAGAATCCTGAATGGCATAGGGGAGCCTATTGATGGTGGAGGAACGGTATTTCCTGAGAAAGAACTTGATATTACCGGTGCTCCAATCAACCCCTTTATGAGAGACAACCCTAACGACTTTATCCAAACCGGCATTTCCGCCATTGACGGGCTTAACACGCTTGTAAGGGGGCAAAAACTCCCGATCTTTTCTGGCGCTGGTCTTCCGGGAAACGAGCTAGCCGCCGCTATAGTCAGAAACGCTAAAGTAATCACAGGCGAGGAGTTCGCTATAGTCTTCGGGGCTATGGGGATTACCCGGCGCGAAGCATCCTTTTTCCAGCAGTCCTTTGCGGAGAGCGGCGCACTCGACAGAGTTGTGTTCTTTTTGAACCTTGCAGAAGATCCCACTGTTGAAAGGTTGATCACGCCACGATGCGC
Source organism: Candidatus Geohydrothermomicrobium daggyaiense (assembly GCA_015711695.1). GTDB lineage: Bacteria > Actinomycetota > Geothermincolia > Fen-727 > JACVIW01 > Geohydrothermomicrobium > Geohydrothermomicrobium daggyaiense. The sequence continues at coordinate 1,817 of JACVIW010000257.1, read as the reverse complement.
ACTTACCATGGCTGAATATCTTGCCTTCGAGCATGACATGCAGGTTCTTGTTATCCTGACAGACATGACGAACTATTGCGAGGCTCTGCGTGAAATATCTGCCGCGAGAGAGGAGGTTCCGGGGAGGCGCGGATACCCTGGTTATATGTACACGGACCTTGCGAGCATATATGAGAGGGCGGGCAGGATTAAGGGCAAGAAAGGCTCGATAACCCAGGTTCCGATTCTTACCATGCCTGACGATGACATCACTCACCCAATTGCTGATCTTACCGGATACATCACTGAAGGTCAGATTGTGTTGTCTCGAGGTCTTCATAGAAAAGGTATATTCCCCCCAATAGATGTTCTGCCATGTCTTTCTCGTCTGATGAATGCTGGTATAGGTGAGGGAAAGACGAGGGAAGACCACCGTGGGCTCGCCGATCAGTTATACGCGTATTATGCGCAGGGAGTTGATTTGCGAAGGCTGGTCGCGATTATCGGTGAGGAAGCTCTATCGGAGACGGACAGACTCTATTTGAGGTTCGCGGATGAATTCGAGGAGAACTTTTTGAACCAGGGAGACCAAAACAGGGACATAGAAGAGACATTCGAGATCGGTTGGAATCTGCTCGCGCTTCTGCCATCGACAGAGATTAAGAGAATCAAGCCAGAGTACATCGAGCGCTACTTCCCTGGAGAAATTAAGAGGGAAGAAGCGAAGAAGGAAGCGCCAAAAGTTGAAGGCATACTGCAGGCAAGGCCTGTTGAGGAGGATTCCGCGAAAAGTAAGACAGGCGCTTTATGATTGGTATCCTCTGAGTGCCTCTGACATGACAGCGTGTGTGAATAAAAGCTAGTCTTATTCGGGATTGACATATGGAGAGAGTCAAAGCTACACGTAGCGAGCTGCTTTACAGAAAACAACAGATAAAGCTTGCAAGCCAGGGGCTTGAGCTGTTGAAAAAGAAAAGAGATGCCTTGCTGAGAGAGTTTCTTCCCATAATAGATGAAACAATGCGACTTTCTCTTCGGTTGGAGCGGGCAACCGCCGACGCGCAGGCTGCTCTCGCTTACACGGAAGCGGTTGAGGGAAGAATGGTTCTACAGTCAGTTTCACTCGCTACGAAAGGGGAGATCCTCGTTGATATAACGGGAACCCACGTAATGGGCGTCCCGATTCCGGTGATAAGAAAGGCAGAGGCCCCGGTCAAAACGGAACTTGAAAGGGGCTATTCGATAACCGGAGTGAGTGCCAGGGTTGATCAAACCGCGAGGAAATTCGAGGAAATTATAGATATTATGATTCAAAGCGCAGATATTGAGACAAGGTTGAGACGTCTGGGCGAGGAACTGCAGAAAACCAACCGTAGGGTAAACGCGCTCGAAAACATCGTGATTCCCCAGCTCGAAGAGGAAGTTAAGTTCATATTTAACGCTCTTGATGAAAGAGCAAGAGAGGACCATTTCAGGTTAAAAAAGGTCAAAAAGAAAATTATCGAGAAAAAATCAGAGAGTTAACCCGCTTTTGCTATCTCGAGTATTCTTCCTGTGCTTAACAGGTATACACCGTTCTCTTTTAGAATAAATTTTTAGCGTGAATATATTTCTGTTGGGCTACGATGGTGCATGTAGCGGTGATAGTTAATGGATAAATATGTGGTAAAAGGTGGCGTCGCACTTGAGGGCGTGGTGCGGGTAAATGGCGCCAAAAATTCTGCCCTTAAACTGATGGCGGCGTCTTTGATGGCCTCCGAGCCGTGCTTTATAGACAATGTTCCCGAAATTGCCGATGTTCGCACCATGCGTGACCTACTAGTTCACATGGGCCTGGA
>JACVIW010000256.1 GCA_015711695.1 Candidatus Geohydrothermomicrobium daggyaiense | reverse complement strand
GTGCTTCCTGCATTAAAAAAGGCAATTCTTGCTGGAACGCTCATACCTATATTGTGCGGTTCTGCAGTTAAGGGAATTGGAATGGTGCAGTTGCTTGACTTCATAGTGGATGTCCTTCCGCGTCCTGAAGAACTGCCTGATATCTCAGGAAAGACACCATCTGGAGAAGAGTTAACCAGGCCGAGAAAGAGCGATGCGCCCCTGACCGCTTTAGTGTTTAAGACAATGGCTGATCCTTACGTTGGCAAACTTACTTACCTCCGCATATTTTCGGGAACAATGAAGAGCGATTCCACTGTCTTGAACTCCTCCAATGGCAAAACCGAAAGAATTGGTCAGCTTTACCTGATAAAGGGAAAAGAGCAGACACCAGTAGCCACTTTGCGAGCCGGGGAATTGGGTGCCGTAGCGAAACTCGGCGAGACTTACACAGGCGATACATTATGTGATAGAGAAAATCCTATGGTGCTTCCTAGGATTGAATACCCGAAGCCCGTGATGTCACTCGCCGTGGCCCCAAAAACAAAAGGGGATGAAGACAAATTATCCACTGCTCTTACGCGACTCCGGGAAGAGGATCCTATGCTCGAGGTGAAAAGGGACACCGAAATAAACCAGACACTTATAAGCGGGGCTGGGGAGGCTCACCTGGACGTGGTGGTTGAAAAGATGAGAAGGAAATTCGGCGTCGATGTTATAACCGAAAGCCCGAAAATTCCATATAAGGAGACTATAAGGAAAACCGTTGAGGCTGAAGGAAAGCATAAAAAGCAAACTGGGGGACACGGTCAATACGGTCACGTGTTTTTGAAACTCGAACCCATGAATAGAGGCGAGGGGTTTGAGTTTGTGGACAAAATCGTGGGAGGTGTCATCCCAAGACAGTATATTCCCGGCGTCGAAAAAGGCGTTGTCGCTGCCATGCAGGAGGGCTTTCTTGCCGGTTACCCCCTTATTGATATGCGGGTAACCCTGTATGATGGTTCTTTCCATACCGTGGACTCGTCTGAACTCGCCTTGAATATGGCTGCTTCCAAAGCGATAAAGGAAGGTGTTTCAAAAGCGGAACCCGTACTCTTAGAACCAATCATGACTGTCGAGGTGACTGTTCCTGAGCAGTACATGGGAGAAGTAATTGGAGATTTAAATGCCAAGCGCGGACGAATCCTCGGTATGGAACCTAAAGGGAAGATGCAGGTGGTGAGAGCTCAGGTTCCCCTTGCTGAGATGTCACGGTATTCTATTGACTTAAGGTCGATTACCGGCGGAAGAGGTGTCTTCAGTATGGAGTTCTCGCACTACGAAGAGGTGCCCGAACACATCGCCCAGAAAATAATTGCGGAAGCAAAGAAAGAAAAAGAGGAATCCTGATTAGAATTTATCCTGAAGCGCTTCGTAAACCTGTTCAAGATCGCAGGGAAGCACTCTTGTTTCGCCAATAACAGCCATAAAATTGTTATCCCCTGCCCATCTAGGCACGACGTGCGTGTGAACGTGATCAACGATACCGGCGCCCGCCACCCTCGAAATGTTTATACCTATATTGAAACCTTCAGGCTGAAAAGCTTTTCTTATCGCTTTTAATGATTTCTTGCAAAGTTCCATCATTTCAGCAAGAGTCTCAGCGTCAAGATTCTCGATTGAGGAAAGATGCTCGTAGGGCGCAATCATCAAATGACCTGTGGTATAAGGATATAAATTGAGTATGATAAAGCATCTTCTTCCTCTATGAAGAATATAGTTTTTTCGGTCATTATTCTCGTTTATTCTATCGCAAAAAATGCAGCCTTTCCGCCTGTCAACATTGCTCACGTATTCATACCTCCAGGGAGTATAGATTATTTCCAATCATGCCTTCCTTATCGCTTTGCTTTCGATCTCATCAAGCAGGTCATCAATAACCTGCTTGAGATCCAATCCTCTCTCATCTTTACCCGAAAGAGATCTTACACTCAACGTGTTTGAGTTCTGCTCGTTGTCACCAACAATTATCATGTAAGGTATCTTCATCTGCCAGGCTTTTCTGATCTTATTGGCGGTAGTCTCGCGTTCTTGATTTATTTCAGCCCTTATGCCTCTCGAACGTAGCTTCCCGACAATTTCACTCGCATAAGTAACGTGTCTATCGGCAATAGGAAGCACCACTACCTGCACAGGCGCAAGCCATAGAGGAAAAGCGCCAGCATAATGCTCAATAAGAATACCAATATAGCGTTCAAGACTCCCTAGCACGGTGCGATGAATCATCACCGGTGTATGCTCCTCGTTGTCAGCTCCAACATATGCCATCCCAAACCTTCTCGGAAGATTGAAATCGAACTGAATTGTCGGACCCTGCCACCACCGACCGAGGGCGTCCCTTAATTTCACATCTATTTTCGGACCGTAAAAAACTCCTTCCCCTTCATCTATGAAATAATCAAGCTCATTTGACTCGAGCGCTTTCTTCAAGGTTTCTGTTGCTTTTTCCCAGTCCTCGTGAGTTCCCACGAAGTGTTCCGGGCGCGTCGAAAGAGCGATTCTGAAAGTGTCGAAGCCAAAGATTCTTTGAATCTCGAATGCGAAAGATATACAGTTATTTATTTCCTCTTCTGACTGTTCCATCGTGCAGAATATGTGAGCATCATCCTGTGTAAATCCCCTGACTCTCAAAAGCCCGTGAAGAACGCCCGAGCGTTCGTGACGATAGACGGTCCCTAGTTCGAAAAATCTTAGCGGTAGGTCTCTGTGACCGCGCGTTCTGGATTTATAAATCATTATGTGCGCAGGGCAGTTCATGGGCTTTATTCCGTACCCTTGCCCTTCAATTTCAAAAAAATACATCGGGTACTCCATTTGAAGGTGACCGCTCGTGGCCCATATGTCCCTTCGCATGATATGTGGGGAAATCACAAGTTGATAACCGCGTTTTGCGTGTTCTTTCTTAAGAAAATCCTCAATAACGGTCCTTAAAACCGCACCTTTTGGATGATAGATCACAAGTCCAGGGCCAATTTCATCTCTTATCGAGAATAGTTCGAGTTCAACACCAAGTTTCCTGTGATCTCTCCTTAAAGCTTCCTCTCTTGCCCCAAGATAATGGTTAAGTTCTTTTTCAGAATCGAATGCTGTACCGTAAATTCTTTGCAGCATCTCCCTGGATTCATCTCCCCGCCAGTAAGCACCCGCGAGTGACAGTAGTTTGAATGCTCTGACCCTTCCGGTTCGGGACAAATGCGGTCCCCTGCAAAGGTCGAAAAACTCACCCTGTGAATAGATTGTTACCCTCTCGTCATCTATCTCTTCAAGCATCTCGACTTTAAACCGCTCGGACTTGTTTCTGAAAAGTTGAATCGCTTCTTCGCGCCTGACTTCCCTGCGCTCTATGGGAAGATCTTCCGAGATGATGCGGTTCATCTCATCCTCAATGCGAGGAAGGTCTTCGGGTGTGAGTTTTTTCGGAATGTCGAAGTCGTAATAGAAGCCATCCTCAATAGCGGGACCAATCGCGAGCTTTGCATCAGGGAAAAGTCTCTTTACCGCCTGTGCCATGATGTGGGAAGC